>JBAZHY010000242.1:0-4285 GCA_041652175.1 Pedobacter sp. | reverse complement strand
GAGGGATATTATCAGGAAACCGGACGTTCCGGCCGTGATGGGGGTGAAGGAATATGTGTGGCATTTTATTCGCAGAAGGATATTGATAAGCTAACCAAGTTTATGAAAGATAAGCCGGTTTCAGAACGGGAAATCGGAACCCAGATTCTGAAGGAAGTTATCGATTATGCTGAGTCATCAGTTTGTCGCAGAAAGCAGATTCTTCATTATTTTGGTGAGAACTTTAATGAAACCGGATGTAATAATATGTGCGATAATTGTCGCCATCCGAAGAAATATTTTGATGCAGAAGGCCCTTTGCTCAGAGCTCTTACCCTGATCAGGGACCTGGGTGAAAAGTTTGATGATCAGCATATTCTTAACATTATGCTGGGAATTGAAAACTCACAGGTAGCCTCTTATGAGCATAGCAAACTTCCGGTATTTGCCTCAGGAAAAGAGGAGGGCGAAGTATTATGGAAGTCTTTATTGAGACAGGCGGTTCTGAATAATTTCCTCTTAAAGGATATCGATAATTATGGATTACTTAAGCTTACCAAATCGGGCAGGGCTTTTATAGAAAATCCATATTCATTGAAATTTATTCTGAATTATCTTATGGATGATGCAGAGGATGAGGTTGAAGAGGCACAGCAACAGGGCGGTGCTTTAGATACTCAGTTACTTCAGATACTGAAGGATCTTCGAAAGAAAATTGCAAAGCAGAAGAATCTTCCTCCATTCGTTGTTTTTCAGGATCCTTCACTGGATGAAATGTGTACTCATTATCCGGTGTCGGTTGAAGAACTTAAACAAATTCAGGGTGTAGGTTCAGGTAAGGCAATGAAATTTGGCCCACCGTTCATCGAGCTGATTAAAAAATATGTTGAAGATAATGATATCGATCGTCCTGTAGATCTTGTTATCAAGAGTGCTGCAAATAAATCAGCCCTGAAAGTATCCATCATTCAAAATATTGACCGTCAGATATCCCTGGAAGATATTGCCTCTGCTAAAGGCATTACTTTTGATGATATTCTGAAAGAGCTTGAAACCATTGTCAATTCCGGAACAAAGCTTAATCTTAACTATTATATTGACGAAATGATTGAGGAAGACAGGCAGGAAGAGGTGTACGATTATTTCCGGTCTACAGAAACAGATTCAATAGACAACGCATTGGCAGAATTAGGCACAGACGATTATACCCGCGAAGAGATCCAGTTAATGCGTATTAAATTTTTATCCGAATTAGGTAATTGATGTTAAATAATATTTCCCGAATCAAATATTTAGAATCAGGTAATTTTTTCCTGATGGCTGGTCCATGTGCAATAGAAGGTGAAGAAATTGCACTTAGAATAGCAGAACGAATTGTTAAGATCTCAGATAAACTGCAGATTCCATTGATTTTTAAAGGCTCCTATCGTAAGGCTAACAGATCCCGTCTGGATTCATTTACCGGTATTGGTGATGAGAAAGCCCTGAAAGTTCTTGGAAAAGTAAATCGTGAATTTGATGTTCCTACGGTTACTGATATTCATGAAAGCCATGAAGCTGCAATGGCTGCAGAGTATGTTGACGTATTGCAGATACCGGCATTTTTATGCAGACAAACAGATCTTCTGGTTGCAGCTGCAAAAACCGGTAAAACGATCAATGTCAAAAAAGGGCAGTTTCTTTCTGCCGGTTCAATGAAGTTTGCAGTTGAAAAAATTCAGGAATCAGGAAATCCGAATGTTATTCTGACCGACCGTGGTAATACTTTTGGTTATCAGGATATGATTGTTGATTTCCGTGGGATACCGGAAATGAGAAGTTTTGGTGTTCCTGTGGTGATGGACTGTACTCATTCATTACAGCAGCCCAATCAGGCAAGTGGCGTAACTGGAGGGAAGCCTGCATTGATCGAAACCATTGCCAAGGCAGCAATAGCTGTTGGTTCAGACGGATTATTTATAGAAACCCATCCTGATCCGGCAAATGCTAAATCTGATGGAGCCAATATGCTTCATCTGGATTTGCTGGAAGATCTGATGATTAAACTAATCAGGGTCAGACAGGCTATACTCTGATAAAATATATTAAACAAAAAGAGGTATGAATTAATTTATACCTCTTTTTGTTTCAGTTTATTTATAAATATTTGCCTTCAGCCATTGAACACTTGATGCCGGATCATCCATACTTTTTGATCCATCCTGTTCAATAAATGTATGCTTTACCCCCGACTGTTGGGAATTTTCAAAAATATGTTTGAAATCAACTTTTCCCTGACCTACAGGACAAGGTTTGCCGCTTGTTTTATCCAGATCTTTAACATGCCATAAGGGGAACCTTCC
Organism: Pedobacter sp.; assembly: GCA_041652175.1. Classification (GTDB taxonomy): domain Bacteria; phylum Bacteroidota; class Bacteroidia; order Sphingobacteriales; family Sphingobacteriaceae; genus Daejeonella. The sequence goes on along the minus strand of JBAZHY010000242.1, from coordinate 1,964 downwards.
AGGATATTTTTTGAATAATGCTACAGGATCCATGCCTGCGGCTGTTGCCCATGCGAGATCCAGCTCCATAAATACCTTGTTTTTATCTGTATTGCTCAATACATAATCAAATGCTGAAATTCCCTCAATCTGAGTAAACTCGGATTGGTGGTTATGGTAAGCAAATTTCATTTTATTTTTAGCGGCAGAATCTCCGGCTTTAATAAATATTTCTGTGGTTCTTTTAATTTCATCGAGATTGTTAATTGATGAGGAGGAACAGATTACCCAACCACAACCGCCTTCAGCTGCTTCATCTACAATCTGCTGAAGGTTATCCCTCAGATTTCTGGATCCCGCTGCAACCTGTGCGGATCTTGGGAGTCCACCCACATGATTTCCTATCCATTTCAAGCCAAGATCTTTTACTATTGACGCAAATTCTTTTGCTGAATGACGGTAATACAAACCTCCTGAACCGGTAGCTGTTTCCAGTTCCTTAATTCCCAGATCGGCGATTTGTTTTAATACTGTTCTGGTATCGGCTCCAGGCGCGTTAATTATACTGTTTAATGTATAAACCTGAATGCCTAATGGAGGGTATTTTAAGGCATATTTTATGCTGTCTGCCCAGGCTGGTAAAGATGCACTCAGACCTATGATTCCGGTGCTTTTCAAAAAGTGTCTTCTATTCATTGAGGTATTTAAATTAGTTTTTTGTTGTTTCGTAGAAATTATAAGTTACTTTCCAGGAGAATGACTTTCCCGGAAGTGCATCAATTTTGGTGAATGGTTCGGGACTCAGTGTTGTTGGTACAGACCAATACATAAAATGGGCTAAGGGTTTGTCGGATGTAATTCTTACCCCTGCATCTGTCTTTTTGTTTTCAATTCTGAAATCATAATCTTCAATCTTATCACCGCTAAATCCTGTCGGATATTCCATGGTACTTTCGCCCTTTTTTAATTCCTTAAGGTAATTCATTTTGTTTTCTTTGAAGTCCATCAGTCCTTTTTTTGCAGGTTCATTTTGAATTTTAAAAGGAAGGCTTACACTGAAGTCCGGTCCGGTGTTTTGCTTATCTATAACGAAAAAATTATGATTGAAAACCCTGGTATCAATTGGTTTTTTCCCTTTATTCTTTAAAGTATGTTCAAGTATAAGTTCCGGTTTCCCTTTTGTCAGGCGGACAGTTTTTTTATAAACATAGGCATAACCTGCATCGTTCAGTTTATGAATAACTATAATTCTGTCTTTCTTTTGTTTTACACTCCAGGTACCTCCATTTTGAATCTCAAATGAACTATTGAATCTGTAGGGGCCATTGTTAAGTTTTTTCAGGGTTCCGACACCGATTTTTAAGAATAATTCACCCGGTGCAGCTTTATCATAATCAATCGGGTCAAAAGCTTCTACCGGACCGGTAATTGCATCATGTCTTAACGGATCATGTGTTGCATACCACTCTCCGAAATATTCATGTCCCTTATATTGTAAACCCGGAATAATACCGGACCAGTCAAATCTGGTACCTCTGTAAAAACCCTTTTCGGAGTCGGGAAGATAGATTTTTACCTGGAGTTCATTATTGCTGATCTCTGCAGATGGATACTGGGCTTTGGCTTGTAAGACGGTAGAAACCAGAAGGATTCCTAAAATTCTCTTTATCAATTTTCTAATGTTTAAGGTTAATAATTAAGGCCTGATCAGCGTTCCATCGGCTTTTCTGACCTGCCAGTTAGATTTCGTTCCGATTGGATATTTAGCAGCTTCTTTTTCATTGATATCTACTCCAAGTCCGGGAACTTCGTTCACATACATATAACCATTTTTCATAACAGGGCAGCCTGTGAATACTTCCTGCATTTTTTCAGAAAAGCGGACAGATTCCTGTATCCCAAAATTCCAGACAGCCAGATCAATGTGGGCATTGGCTGCATGCCCGACAGGAGATACATCTCCGGGGCCATGCCAGGCTGTTTTA
>JBAZHY010000241.1:0-4287 GCA_041652175.1 Pedobacter sp. | reverse complement strand
CGAAAAAATTGCAGACCGTCACAAGAAATATCAACAAGGTTTAATGTGGACATTGGCTTACCATCCGCGTATACCGGTAAAAGTAAGAGAAGCAGTTTCTAAATGGGGTACCTGTAAAGATGAATATGATAGCAAAGATGGCTGGCAGGAACAATTATATATCAGGGAAGCCAGACGCATGATCAGCGATTACGTAATGACTCAAAAGAATTGCGAGAAACTTATAAGTATAGATGACCCGGTCGGAATGGGCGCTTATGGAATGGACTCGCATAATATCAAACGATATGTTGATGCAAACGGTTTCGTAAAAAATGAAGGTAATGTGGAAGCCCATGTTGCCGGCCCTTATCAGATCAGCTATAAATCAATTGTTCCTAAAAAATCTGAAATCAATAATCTGATCGTTCCGGTTTGCCTTTCTGCGAGCCATATCGCATTCGGATCAATAAGGATGGAGCCTGTATTTATGGTTTTAGGTCAATCTGCTGCCATCGCCGCATCCATTGCTATTGATAAAAGCTATACCGTACAAGATATTCCTTACAGCGAACTACAGGCAGATTTACAGAAGTATAAACAGGTTTTGGAATAATAACAGAAAGATTATAAACCCTTTTATTCAATAACCTAATTAAATTATCAGGAAGCAAACCATGAAGAACCTATTTTCATTTATTATGATCGCCATTCTGATCATTTTATCTTCAGAAAGGTTGGCAGCTCAGGGAAACAGCAGGCCGGGATGGAAGGCAGGAGTATCCGGTGTAATCATTACTCCGGAAGAATCCATGTGGATGGCCGGATTTGCACATAGAACAAGCCCGTCTTCCGGCAAGCTCCACGATCTTTGGGCTAAAGCTCTGGTATTGGAAGATGCTTCAGGTAAACAGGCAGTATTGATTACTACCGATCTTTCCGGGATACCCAAAAGCATTTCAGATTCAATCAGAAACCGGCTCGAAAGAAGGTTTAATTTTTCAAGAAGTCAGATTATTTTCAACACCTCACATACCCATTCGGGGCCGGTACTTGTTGATGCATTATGGGATCTTTATCCTCTGAATGATATCCAAAAACAAAGAATAACAACATATACAAAAAAGTTTGAGCTGCAGATTGAAACTATTGTCAGGAAAGCCCTGTTGTCAATGAAACCTGTAAACATATCATCAGAAAATGGTATCTCCCGATTTGCCGTAAACAGAAGAAACAATATTGAGAATCAAATTGATGCACAAACCGATCTGAAAGGCCCAAGCGATTATGCTGTTCCGGTAATCAGGGTTACCGATCAAAAAGGTAAAATTATTGCACTGACTTTTGGATACGCCTGTCATAACACAGTACTTCATGGTTATGAATGGTCAGGTGATTATGCAGGCTATGCACAGATTGCACTTGAAAAATCACATCCGGGCGCGACCGCTTTATTTTTTCAGGGCTGTGGCGGAAATCAAAATGCATTGCCAAGAAAGACAATTCCTCTGGCCAAACAATACGGACAGGAGCTGGCTCTTGCTGTGGATGCTGTGCTGGAAGGAAAAATGAAAAATCTCGAACCTAAGCTTCAAACTGAATATTCTGAAATAACACTTGAGCTTGAAAATGCCCCTTCAAAGGAAGAGCTTGCAAATATTGCCTCAAAAGAAACCGGATACATCAAAAACTGGGCTTTGAATATGATTAAACGATCCGGTCAGGGAGAAGTCTTTATCCGGAAATATCCCTATCCTGTACAATTATGGAAGCTTGGAGATCAGGCTATTATTGCTTTAGGTGGCGAGCCGGTAGTAGATTATGCAATCAACATGAAAAAACTACTCGGGCCAGATTTGTTTGTGATGGGATATTCAAATGATGTAATGGCATACATTCCTACAGCAGAAATATTACGTGAAGGCGGATATGAAGGTCATACTTCTCAAATGGCATTTGGCATGCCGGCTAAATGGAAAGAATCAATAGAACCTGCAATTATGAATGAAGTCAGCAGATTAGCAATAAAAGCAGGAATGAGTTTAAAAAGTAAGTAAAAACTGCTGATAGCTTCTATCAAAATTGTTGCTTTTATTATATTTAGTTTAGAATAATTTAGTACTATGAATCGCAGAGATATATTATTAGGTTTAAGTGTTTTACCTCTGGCAGGCGCTGCCGGGCAAACATTTGATCCGCAGGAAGAAGTAACAGCTCCGGTAACTGAAGAATGGCATCCTAAAAAGGAACTGATCAAGACTCCTGCCGGCTCTTGCATACGTTCGGGCCATCTCCTTTTTATCGGAGGAATTGGCGGATGGTATGCCAGCCAAAGATCAGAACCCGGAGACATCAAAGTTCAGATCAGAAGTGTCCTTACCACTATGAAAGGAATTCTGGAGGGAGCCGGATCGTCCATGTCTAATGTACTTAAGATACAAATGACAGTGGCAGAGCCAAATAAAAACATTCCGGCATTGAATGAGGCCTACAGTGAATTCTTTCCTGAAAATCCACCTGTACGCTCCTATAGTGGATCAAAAACCAGCCAGATGGGCAGAGACGGTATTCTTTGCCAGGTCAGCTGTATAGCATACGTAGATTAATCAAATTAAAATCAAGATATTCAATGGACCGCAGAAAAGTTCTTAAAAGTCTCAGTCTTATCCCACTTGCGGGAGCAGCTGCAGCAATTCCGGGTGAAGCAAATGCTCAGAAAAAACAAAAGAGAGATAGCTGGACACCTAAAAAACAGGTAATTCGTAGAAGTAATAGTGGAGGTAATACCAATCCTACAGTTACTGCACCTGCAAACGGAACCAAACCGGCAGTGCCAGCAAGTGTTTTATCAGGATGTATCCGTTCAGGTCATTTACTATTTCTCTCGGGGATTGGTGGATGGTATGCTGAAAGACGTGCGGAACCCGGTGATATAAAGGTTCAGATCCGCAGTGCCCTCGATACAATGAAGGAAGTGCTTGAAGGTGCCGGATCATCAATGGCTAATGTTCTTAAAGTGCACATGACTGTGGCAGAGCCAAATAAAAACATAGCCCCTCTTAATGAGGCTTACAGGGGTTACTTCCCTGATCCTCCTCCGGTACGATCTTATACCGGCTGTGGTGTAGACCAGATGGGAAGAGATGGAATTCTTGTGCAGATTGATTGTATTGCCTACGTAGATTAGAATAAGTTTAAAATGGCAGAATCCTGAAAAATTCTGCCCTTCCTTTTTCTGAAATCAGATTCCAAAATTTTTAAAAACAGCCTTGCCGGTATAATTACTGCCGATTTCTTCATTAATACGAAGCAATTGATTGTATTTAGCTAATCTGGAAGATCCTGCAACGGAACCAATTTTGATCTGCCCGCCATTTAAGCCAACCGCAAGATCTGCAAGTGTAGCATCTTCAGTTTCTCCCGAACGAGCCGAAACTACTGTGCTAAATCCTCCGTTCTTTGCCATTCTGAAAGTATTAACAGTTTCAGTCAGGGTTCCGATCTGGTTCATCTTTACCAGAATGGAATTCCCAGCTCCTATATCAAACCCTTTCTGTAAACGTTCCTGATTGGTTGTGAACAAATCATCTCCAATAAGTTGAATATGAGTTCCCAGACGCTTAGTTAAAACCTGCCAACCTTCCCAATCATTCTCTGCCAAACCATCTTCAATGGATATAACCGGGTAATCCCTGGTCCATTTTTCCAGCATATCTATCATCTGATCAGAGTTTAAAGAATGATCTTCCGAATGTAGATAATATGCCTTCTTAGCTTCGTCATAAAAATGAGATGAGGCAACATCCAGGGCAATGGCAATATCCTGGCGTGGTTTGTACCCACAGGCATGGAACACCTCTCCCAAAATCTCAAGAGCCGCTTCGTTAGATGGTAATGCCGGTCCAAAACCGCCTTCATCAGCTAAAAGATGGGCATTATATCCCTTTTTGATTAATATTTCACGGGTTTTCCAGTAAACATTATAAATCATTTCCAAAGCATCGGGATAGTTTGACGGAGAAACAGGAATAATCAGAAAATCCTGAAGATCAATATTTTTACCGGCATGTAAACCTCCGCTGATAATATTCACCATCGGAACAGGCATAGAAACAGTATCTCCGGCCGAAAGGTATTGAGCAGCGAGATGCCTGAATAATGGCTGTTTTGCTTCATTAGCTGCTGCATGAATACATGCAAATGAGACTCCCAGAATAGCATTGGCACCCAGGTTTGATTTGGTTGAAGTACCATCGAGGCCTAACATCAGATTATCCAGATTTTCCTGGTCTTCAATATTCTTTCCAA
>JBAZHY010000240.1:0-4289 GCA_041652175.1 Pedobacter sp. | reverse complement strand
CAGGAAGAATACTGCCGCCGGTACGGGCAATTCCAACCTTCATCTCCACCTCGGGCGAAGGTACCCAATCATTATCTTCCCATTTCATAAGACTAACATTGATATTCCTCACCCCATCAATAGTTGTAGTATCAATTGTCAGTTTGGATCGGGTTATCATATAGTCTGAAATAATTTCCTCATCACCTGCCATGACTATGAAGGTGTGCTGCGGAGAAGCATTCCAATTCTCTTTTAGTGAAGCCGGAATAAAGGCCTTGGCTTTTCCTTTTTCATTTGTTGTAAGCTTACTGATCAAAGTTCCGCTGCCAACACTATCAAGATATAGTTCATAACTTTTATTCTTGCGGGGGCTAAGGGTTTTATTCACCTTCAGCATATCCTCCAGAATCAAATATTGCAGGGTATTTCCTTTATTATAATAATGGAGTGTTACTACTACTTTACCTTCAGATTTTTCCTGGGCCAAACTTCCATAATTCTGAAAGAGAAAAAATACCGCAAGTATCAGACAAATATATTTGTCAGTCTTCATTTTTTTCATGATTTTGAGTTTGTTCAGTGATGGTTTCCTGGATAGGGATAATAGGATATATTCTTACAAAGAATGTAATAATTAAAAGTACGCCGGCCATTGAGCCCATAGCAATTGCCCATTCTTCCCAACTTGGGAAATAATGCCTGTATGACTGCGGAACATCATGCATTGGTAAGATCGGATGTAAAAGCGTTGGAGTAACAATGAGATATCGTTTAAACCATGCTCCTATTACTATCATTAATCCTGCTATAAACATCGGGAGTGGCCTTCTGCCTTTTTTGAATACCAAAATAATGATCGGAATAACCATTCCTACCAAGATGGCAAACCAGAACATAATGGAATACTCGCCTGTAAAAAGCTGTATTAAATGGGCTTCTTCTGCTTTTTTCATCTTAAAAGCCGGAACCAGATATTCATTAACATTAAAATACAGGTAAACCAGTGCCAGTAAAACTGCAATTCTTCCCATTCTTTCAAAGTGCATATCGGTGATATATTTTTCCAGCTTATAAAAATTACGGAAAATATACATGGCTACAATTACCCCTCCTGCACCGACTAAAAATGCCCCCGAAATAAAATAAGCCCCAAAGTTTGTACTATCCCATCCCGGTCTATATGTGGTAGCAAATAACCAGGATGTAACTGTGTGTATACAAAAGGCAACCGGAATGATGAGAATACAAAGTATCTTGATCGCTTTGTCGCTGATATTGAACTGTGCTTTTGTTCCCTTCCAGAATGAGCCCTGAAAGCGGTATAATTTGTTCAGTTTTTCACCGGTTTCTTTTTTGTAATTGATCAGGATCTTCAAATCTGGCAATAAAGGGAAGTATAAAAGCAGAATACTAATAAAAAAATAAGTACCTATAACAACCACATCCCACATAATGGGTGATTGTAAACGCCCGTAAAGAAGAATGTTTGCAAATCTTTCCGGACGCCCCATGTCAACTATAATAATAATAGAAGCAAACACGATAGCTGATACAGCAATAATCTCTGCAATTCTTGTCAGTGGCGTGCTCCAATGAACGTTGATCAGTCGCAGAATTGCCGTTATTAATGAACCTACAAGACTAATGGCAACATAAAATACAAAGTTTGAAATATAAATACCCCAGGAGACATAGTCTCTCATATTGGTAACTACCAGACCATACCTCAACTGACGATAGTAGGCATAAGCTCCAAACAGGCAGATTGCTATCAGAACAGTAGTCCAGATCTTTCCTGCTTTACCAAATTTCTGAGGAAGAAGATCTTCTATAATTTGATCTGAAGTTAAAGTGGTTGAATTTTTCACGGCTATTTAATTTAGTGTGTACGGGTTAAATCCTCTGTTTCATTTTCAAGGCCTGATTCATACGGGAAATTGCGGCTTACAGGTGGCAGATAATACACACTCGGTTTAGTTCCAAGATCCTCCATTAAACGATACCCGGCTTTATCTTTAATTAAATCGCTGAAACGGAATGTTTCAGCTCCGTTGCTTACCGTATCTTCATTCAAATCACCAAACATAAATACACCGTTAGGGCAAGCAGATACGCAATGCGGAAGTTCGCCTTTACGGGTCATATCCGGACAGAAATCGCACTTGCCGACTGTACCTTTCTTTTGGGGTAAGCTGGTTTCGCATGAATAATGCTGAGTTGGTATTGCACTGGCATGCTCCACCTGCATTCCATTGTCGATTTCCCCGATTGGAAGGGGTTCTTCCCAATTAAAAACCCTTGTAGAGTAAGGACAGGCAGCCATACAGAAACGACAGCCAATACAACGATTACTGTCAATGAGCACCAATCCGTCCTGGCGTTTGAAAGTAGCGTCTACCGGACAAACCTTAACACAAGGAGGTTCATCACAATGCATACAGGTAGTGGGCTGCCAGTAAGGTGCAGTATGTTCAGCTTCCTGCATACTCAATATTTTAATCCAATTCTGACCCGGATGTACCTGATGGGCATGATTACAGGCGCTCTGACATTTCTTTAAGTTTTTACACCTTGCAAGATCAATCACCATTACAAACTTTTTACCCGGCATACCGATTCTTTCCTGGGCATTTGATAATTGAGGAAGGTCAGGAACAGGTTTAAGAAAGGCCCTGTCTATTTCGATTACATCTCCATTTACAGAAACCAGTTTTACTTTTTCACCCGTTAGCACCACTTCGTCTTCAGGCATGAATGGATTTGTATTACAGCCAGTTAAAGCAGCGGTTGCTGCCATACCTGAAAGCAGGAAATCCCTTCTGGATGTGTTGTTATTATTGTTCATCACATTTATTTTTTAATCCATTGCTGCAATTCTTCATTGCTGACTTTTTTTCTGGAGGTCATTAAAAGTTCTTTGTCTATTTCAACCAGTTTACCATCCTGCGTAAGCATTTTGATCACCTCTTTTTCTTTCTCTTTTTTCTCATCTCCGGTGAAAAATTTTAATACCGTTGCTGAAGCCACAACAACTGCACTCCAAAGCAGGAATTTTTTTCTTGAGGGTGATTTTTTTGAAACTTGCATAATTCATCGTTTTTTAAGATCAGACTATAAATCGTATAGCCTGAACAGCCCTATAAGTAAAAAACACTACTCTGTTATGAGTAGTGTTTTTTAGGTTATTTTTTAAATGTCCTGATATAATTAACAAGTGCCCATCTGTCATCTTCATCAGGAATTTTCTTTTTGAATGATGGCATATCATCACGACCTTCGGATGTTTTATAAAACAATGAACCGTCACTTTGTGATTGTGTTGCAGGCTTTGAAAAATTACCTGCTTCAGTATCAAGTTGGGCAGCTTTACTTCCATCACCTAATCCTGTAGCACCATGGCATGATTTACAGTGCTTACTCCATAATGCCTTGGCATTAGTAAGACTTTGATCATCAGCTTTTACAGGATTTTTTTTGCTCTTAGCAGCCTCTGGCACTGGCCAGGGTTTATTCTGATTATTGGATTTAAAGGTAAAGCTGAATGCCATAAATCCGGTTATCATTACTGCGATTAATAGTTTTGCTTTCATTTTTATATAGATTAAAGGTTCTTGGTTAAACTCTTACAATTACGATGGCGATTCAGAAAGATATCTCTGTTTTCCTTATACAAAACTATCTGGTTTTTAACAAGATTATATGATGTCTGTCATTTGATTATGTGATAAATATCACAGTCAAATGACAATTAAAAATTTTACTTCCCGAATTTTTATATACTCATTTTTACAAACAGCTTAGGGCTTTACTCTGTATTGACTTCTTATCTTTTATTTATTCATCTGCCCTGTTTCCTGTAAACTCCCGGACTCAACCTATCTTAGCTGAATAGTCATAAATTTTCTATCAAACAGGATAAAAACTAAAAAAGACAAATAATATGCTTATTGCGCTGATATTCAGATAACCCTTCACCGGGATATTCAACACCTTCATCTATATGTTCAAAAACTATCAATTCTTCGTGATAAAAGAGTTTTTACTATCTTGCTGATGAAAAAGAAACTATGTTTTATTAATCAGGAATCATTTAAAGAACTGAACTATGAAACCATCATGATTTTGCCAAAACCCGCAGGGGGCATAATTATTAAATCATGATAGCTTCATCACCATTAAAAAACAACTAAACAAAAGAAGATGAAAAGAAATGCAACAGCCGTATGGCAAGGAAGTGGTAAAGATGGCAAAGGAGTATTAAGTGCTCAGAGCGGAATTCTAGACAACAGCCAATATTCATATACATC
>JBAZHY010000239.1:0-4310 GCA_041652175.1 Pedobacter sp. | reverse complement strand
AGCGAAGACCGTATCAGCAAGTATAAGAGTCTTATCATCATCAGCTTTTCCGATTAAGCTGGAAAGCTCAATCAACTTCTGCTTATAATTATTCTCATTTTGCAATAGCTCAATTTGAGCCTGAGCAAGTGAACTTTGCAATTGTATGGTATCAATTCCAGGCTTTAATCCATTTTTTGATAATACCAGTGACTGTTGTAAACTGTTTGAAAAGCGGGAAATATTTGCTTTACTGTTCTTGCTTAAATGTTTAAAATAAACTGCTTCCAGATAAGTGCTAATTGCTATGACCTTGTATCTTAACGACAATTCATCATAATTTGCATTTGCCAAATTATAATGTGCAACAGCTCTGTCAATTGCAGCTTTACGTTGACCAAATGTAATTGGTCGCCAGGTAATAAATGCGGTAGCTGCTGATCCGGGAATAAAATTGTTATTGTTACTTACAGAAGGCGGGCCGCTTATGGGCATAATAAGACCCGGATAACTGATGCCTGTTATATTATTGAAAGTGGCGATATTCGCTTGATAAGCCACAGTGAATTCCGGCATTAAACTTCGTTTTTCAAAATCAATAAGAGACTTTCCGGATTCTGCTATGGCTTTGGCAGCATTAAGTTGAGGGAGATTTTTTTGAACTAATATCGGTATGTCTCTCAATGATATCTGCTCCTGACCCTTGCTTTCAACGTATAAGCCAATTGTAAAATAAAAAAACAGCCCGGCAAAAATGTAAGCAAATCTATTTGGTCTATAATTCATAAATGTTCTATTCTTTAATATTACCCCAAAACTGTATATCCGGAGTAATACATTTCAAATTAACACTATAAAAACCTTCGAACATGGTAAATTTGAAAAAAATATAGTACTTATTATTGGCTGTTTCTGAAGATTTGTGGTGTTATTCCAAATACTTTCTTAAAGTATTTAACAAAATGTGAAGAGTCAGAGAAATTTAATATCATCGAAATCTCCTTTATACTTCTATCTGTATAAATAAGCAAACGCTTGCTTTCATTGATAATAAATTCTGATAAAACAGCTGATGCAGAAACATTACCGAACTTGCGACAAGCATAATTAAGGTTTTGGGATGAAACATTTAATTGAGATGCGTAATAGTTTACATTGTTCCTAAAGTTCTTTTCCTGACTCAATAATTCTCTGAATTGATAATACAAATTAGAATCAGGTTTCCTCTTTTCCAAATATTGACTTCCGTCATCCAATAACTTTGCAAGCAAAACTTTGATTAATCCTTCAAGGATTGTGGAACTAAAAGAACTATATTCCTGTGAATCGCTCAAAAGAAGTTCAAAAATGGCAGATATACTTTTACTTTGCTTCAGCTGCAATGCTGGATGAACACTCAAGGCATTCAGAAGTCTTTTGATTCCCCCATCTGATACCTGATCTATGTACTCCTTCTTTATGATTAATACATACCCTTCGGGTTCAGTGCTCAGTTCCCAAAAATGAACCTGTTCCTTTAAAACGATAAACACAACCGGTGTTCTAATTTCATATCTCAGAGAATCAATATAATGAAATCCGGTACCAGAGGATAGATAAATAATCTCGAAATAACTATTATGTTTATGAGGAGAGGTTTTCCTAATATCTTTCTTGAAAGTAGCAATCTTTATTGCTTTGTTAGATTCTATTTTGTTCTTTATAAAGATATTATTCATTCTTCTAATGATATAAATTACATTTTACTAAGTACTATGAAGTTACAGGAGTACCTCTATCAACTGCAGTTATACCATAATTGGAAATAACGGTGTAATATCGCTTATAATAATCTCGATAGAACTATCTAAAGAAGTATTTAATATCATGATACTCATAAAAAACAAAATACCTATTCACAAGGCAGAAACAGCATTTTAAGATCTTTTCCCATATGATTAAACTACCTGCTTATCAATCTTATTCAGGTTCTGCAACTGCTGACCGGTAACCTTTACTGCTGATATAACTGAGTTCCATACAACCAATATTTAATTTCTGTCCCGCAGAAAGATTGATTAAACCTGATTTCAAAGTGGCATATCCGGCAAACTGAACTTTGATAAAATAAGTACCGGCCTGCAACTTTTCTTCATGTATGAGATTCTGTATCAGCCCGCGAAGTTAAATAATTACAGATATCTGAATAGATGCCAGCGTCATTGTTACTGCTATATTTTCATTATCAAATTATTAATTCTTAAGCGGTCCTTTACTCAGCTCGATACCTGATTTATAAACCGCTGCAATTTTTCTTGTATTCCTGATATCTTCAAGTGGATTTGCATTCAGAATCAGAAGATCAGCAATCTTACCTTCCTCAATTGTACCCAGATCTTTATCTATACGCAGAACTCTGGCTGCATTTTGGGTGGCAGAAAGTATTGCCTGCATCGGACTTAATCCGGCTTGTACGAGCAACTCCAGCTCAAGATGTTCAGCAAAGCCCTGAGCGCGGATAGGAAACGCTCCTGAATCGGTTCCCAATGCAATGAGTACTCCCGCATCATGTAACTTTTTCACATTTTGCATTGCAATTTTAAATGCTCCGGCACTACGCAATGCTGCAGCTGATGACTTCTGCTCATTACGATATTTTTCAGAACTGATCATTTCATAAACTCCCGGTTCAAGTGCAGCTTGGAAGAAAGGATCATTCATCCAATAAGGTTTCCCCATATAGGCATGAGCGAACATATCCAAAGCCAGAGTTGGTATGTAAGGAATATTTTTGGATTTCATCTGAGCTATTAAAGTCTCATCAGCCACGCTGTCGCGGATACTATGCCCAAAAACATCTATACCCGATCTGATCAGATTCCGGGCATCCGATAAATAATAAACATGAGCCGCAACCCTGAAATTATGACGATGTGCCTCCTGTATGATCTGTTGATAGATCTCAGGCTTCATCTTCGCCTCCGGAGCACCATCAACCCAGATCTTTACCATATTAGGTTTCAGAAGGGCCAGCTTATTCATCATTCCGGATACCTCCTTAGCGGATACAGGACGGTACAGATTACCCATGAATGATTCGGCGGAAACAGATGCATCAGGTATATTAAAACCATAAGCACCTGAAAAAAGCCGGGCACCCGGCAGCAGACCAAGCATTGAGGAATCCCTCAATCCATTTTCAAACAACAATGGTCTGTCGGTTCCGAGTGTCTGCACAGCAGTAACTCCATAATCCAGATATTTTTTCAGTTGGGAGATCACATTTTCCCGGGTAAAAAAAGTACCACTCTGAAAATTCCCTTTAATCACTCCAACATGAACATGAGCACTGATCATGGCAGGCATAACCGTCTTTCCGCTCAGATTAATAATTTTGGCACCCCGGCTTTTAAGCCCCTTTCCAATTGCTGCAATACGTTCTCCCTGAATCAGAATATCTGTATTCTCCTGAAGTGCCCCACCCTTTCCGTCAATCAGATTGAGGTTTTTCAATAAAATTTTTCTTTCGGCAGCTTGTTGGGCTAAAGCAGGAACAGAGATGATAAACAGAATCCAGAAACCAAATTGCAGAAATAACTTTTTCGTGAAATTTAAAGGCTTATCCATAGTTTGAAGATATAAGATGGATTTATCAGAATATACAATTTTCAATCAGTACAATATTAAACTTCATATTCATGCATCTTCCCAAAGCTGCTGCAGCTTTTTGAGATCTCTTTTCATATGTGTAAAAATAACCTGCTTATCCATCGTAATACTGGTTGCACCATGTTCAGCCCCACCTATTGGATATTCATAATGCAGAGACACCGGAACCTGTATTCTAAATTGTTTTAAAAGCTTAAAATAAGTCTTAAAATCAACCATCCCTTCTCCTAAGGGTACATCTTCCACTATCCAGTTTCCATTTTTCTTTGCCCAGATACAATCTTTGATAGCCAGAGTTTTAATCTGAGGATGAATTAAGTTGAGTCCGTTTTTCCAGGACAAGCCTCCCTCCACTACTGCATGGCGGATATCATACTGAACCCCGGTGTTTGTCTGATCTGTGTCTTTCAATATCTCCCACAATTCCCAGATTGAAGCCCCGGCCAGATTTCCGGAATGATTCTGATAACATCCGGTAATGTTCAGTTTTCTGTTTAAATGACTTAAATCAGTAAGCACTTGTTTGAATTGCGCAATGGCTTCAGGAATACTTTTCCTCTCGGGGTACTTAAGCCAGTTCATGCGATAATACTTTACGCCAAGTTTCGAGGCAGTCTCCAGTAATTTTCTGTCGATAGGATCATTGGCATCCTGAACGGCTGTCGTAATCATTGTTGAAGACA
>JBAZHY010000238.1:0-4330 GCA_041652175.1 Pedobacter sp. | reverse complement strand
AACAGAAACAGACAATTTGAAGTTGCAGGAATTGAACCGAGATTAAGTGTAAAACACAATCTGTTCAGCATCAAAAATATACTTGAAACGGGTGCAAGATATTTATATGAAAAAGCCGATGAGCAATTTATCATTGGAAGCAATGCAAGCACTGCCGAAGGAACATTAAGGGATAAGGAAGTCAGAACCGGATATGCATTCAGTGCCTATGCTCAAAACAGATTCGATCTGAGTAAAAAACTTTCATTAACCGCCGGATTGAGATTGGAAAACTTTGATTATGAAAGAGAAATACTACGCGGGAGATATCGGATCAATGGAGTAAATAATGTGATCAGGGATACCAGCATCCTGGCAAAAGACAATACCATGTCTTTGATCCCCGGTGCAGGGATCAGCTACTCAGCCAATGATCAGATCAATATATTTGCAGGGGTACATAAGGGCTTTGCCCCTCCAAGAATTAAGGATGCAATCACTGCTACAGGTGTACCATATAATCTGGATGCTGAATTGAGCACGAATTATGAACTGGGAACCAGAATTAAGCTGAAAGACTATTTCAACGCTGAATTAACAGGTTTTATTCTCGACTTCAAGAATCAGATAATCCCGGTTTCCAACTCTTCGGGCAATTCGAATGCGAGCGGTGTAGTTAATGGCGGACAAACCATGCATCAGGGTATTGAGGCGGGATTCCAGATTGATTTCGGAAAAATGTCAGGGTTAAAGAATTCCTATACTTTTGAAAGCAGCATCACCGTTCAAAATTCTGAATACAGCAATGACCGTTTTATCTCAGTAAGTGGGACTACTGTTAATGTCAAGGGGAACAAACTACCCTATTCAACCAATTTGATGATCTGGAATGCATTAGGTATGAATCTTCAGAATGGATTTGGATTCAGGGTTTCCGGGAATTATATCGGCTCTCAATTTACAGATGAGATCAACAATGAAATCCCATCGGCTAACGGAAGAGCCGGAAAAATAAGCAGCAGATATATTGTAGACGCCAATGCTTATTACCGTATTCCTAAAACCAATGCAAGCCTGAACCTGTCGGTAAAAAACCTGACCGATCAAAGGTATATCAGCACCAGAAGACCTGAGGGAATCAGGGTTGGCCTTCCAAGGTTAGTTACAGCAGGCTTTGAGATATTTCTTTAAGAACCCGGAAACATTAAAATACTGACCCGTTCTGAAAATTCAGAATGGGTTTTTTATTGTAAAATAATTGAACAGCTAAAAAATAATATTACGATTTTTGTAATCCCAAAAAAATAACATGAACAGAACTACTGAACAGGATTCAAATTATACAGACCTCGATAAAATGTCAGTTGCAGAATTACTGCGAGGCATAAACAATGAAGATAAAACCGTACCTCTTGCCGTTGAGGATGTAATTCCGGCCATTGAAAAAGTTGTGAATGTAATTGTTGACAAAATGAGCAAGGGTGGGCGTCTGTTTTATATTGGTGCCGGAACAAGTGGTCGGCTTGGTATCCTCGATGCCTCAGAATGTCCGCCAACCTATGGTGTACCCTTTGACATGGTTGTAGGAATTATTGCAGGTGGTGATACAGCAATCAGAAGGGCAGTAGAAAATGCAGAAGATAACAGCGAACAAGCCTGGAAAGACCTGCAGGCATTTAATATCTCCGAAAAAGATGTTTGGTTGGAATTGCAGCATCAGGAACCACACCCTATGTAATTGGAGGGTTGAGAATGGCAAATCAAAACGGATTGGAAACTGCCTGTATTGTATGCAATGCCGGAAGTCCGGTAGCAGCTGAAGCAAAACATCCCATAGAAGTGATTGTTGGTCCGGAATTCGTAACCGGTTCTACAAGAATGAAATCAGGAACAGCACAGAAACTGGTTTTAAATATGATCAGTACTTCAACAATGATCAGGCTTGGCCGGATTAAAGGCAATAAAATGGTTGATATGCAGTTAACCAATATTAAACTGGTGGGGAGAGCCGTTAACATGGTTATGCAGGCCACCGGATTGGATGCCGGCAGAGCACAGCGATTACTTGATCAATATGGCAGCGTACGTAAAGCAGTTGAAAACGCACCGCAGGGAGAATAAAAATGCATGAAATAGAGCCATATTATCGATGGAGAGATGATTATGTCGCTTCTGAAGATCAGCTTTCGCCGTTTTTTGAAACTAATTACAGCGAATTTGAATTCGATAAGCAGATATATAATTACCTTATTCATCCTCAATGGGATTTCTTTGGTTCCCATACTTTGTACCTCAAGATATTATTCGTCGACTATGAAAGATCCTATGCTATCATCGAATTCATAGGTGAATGGAATGATGCAATCGGCAACGATATTATGAACCTGAAACGTGAAATTCTTGATCTGATGATTATTGAGGGAATTAATAAGTTTATTTTGATCGGTGAGAATATATTAAACTTCCATTCATCAGACGATTGCTATTATGAAGAATGGTTTCAGGATATTGAAGATGGCTGGATAGCTGGAATAAACTTCAGGGAACATGTAATCAGTGAATTCAGAAGAAATAATATTGATTATTACATAAATTTCGGGGGTAATCTTGATGATATGGCCTGGCGAAATCTCAAACCTTTACAAGTTTTCAAAAACGTGGAGATGGAATTAAGCAGAAGATTATCCTAATTCATAACAAAGAGTGAATTTTATCTTATTACAGATCCTTTTATTATTTTTAGAAAAATATTAAACTATCATGTCAGAAAAAGAAACAATATATCAATATAGCAGCGAACCGATCATTCAACGCGAAGGGGGAATAACCAGTAGAAATTTTCTTCCTAATGTATTTTTATGGATGTTCATTGCATTGGGTTTATCCGCAGCCTGTGCCTGGTCATTTTCATCTGATCCTGCTTTACTTAGTATACTGATGGATCCAATCAGCGGATCAAGAACCACTTTGGGTACTATTGCCATGTTTGCCCCTCTTGCTTTTGTACTGGTTATGTCGTTTGGAATGAATCGTCTTTCTTTTCCTGCCCTGGCATTAATTTTTGTGCTCTATTCAGCCGCAACGGGTATTAGCCTGAGTTATATTTTACTTGTTTATTCCTCCGCTTCAGTAATCGGTTGTTTCATTTCTGCCTCTGCACTCTTTGCGGTGATGGCTGTTGCGGGATATACCACCGGACAGGATCTGACTAAATTTGGTTCTATTTTAACTATGGGTTTAGTTGGAATTATCATAGCAAGCATTGTTAACTTCTTTCTTGGAAGCAGTCAGCTGGATTATATCATAAGTTTCATTGGAGTTGCTGTTTTTGTAGGTTTAACTGCCTATGACATGCAGAGGCTAAAGCGCATCGGAGAAGGAATAGAATATGGCGATGCTTCAGCTTCTAAAATGGTGATTATGGGTGCCCTGACACTTTATCTCGATTTTATAAATCTTTTCCTGATGCTGCTCAGATTATTTGGCGGAAGAGACAGGTAATTTAGTTGCCTGTTATCTGATTACCCCGGTTGGTAACATGAATTTTTTATTATTTATTCTCCCTGCTGATCAGAGCGGTATCGGATGATTTGAATTTAACTTGTTCAGTCTAATTATTAAAGAAGTCCCTTTGCGCCTCATTCTTTATTATCTATTCCATTCAGATACCTGCTATCCCTCAGGCAACTGATAACAGACAACTGACAACAGATTTGCTTTTCACCTTAATATCTTGCACCTTTGCACTGCTTATTAAGAAAGACGGAGGGATTAGACCCTGCGAAGTCTTAGCAACCTGTGCTTACAAGGTGCTAAATTCTATCCCGCATATACGGGGACAGATAAGTGAAAGTCATTGATATCCGACCTTTCGAAAATAAGCCAGTTTAAGTAATGAAGTTTGAGTGTCGTTTTGCGATACAATATGGATACAGCATTATTTTACTGTTGTTTAATTTGATACGCATTACGCTATACTCAATGATAAGGGAAGAACTCAAAAAACGAATACTAATAATTGACGGTGCTATGGGCACCATGATACAGCGTTATCAGCTTACTGAAGCCGATTTCAGAGGAGAGCGGTTTAAAGATCATCCTTGTGATGTAAGGGGCAATAATGACCTGCTTAATATTACACGGCCGGATATTATCAAAGCTATTCATGCAGAATATCTGGATGCCGGAGCCGATATAATTGAAACCAATACTTTCAGTACCCAGCGTATTTCAATGGCTGATTACCAGATGGAGGATCTTTCCTATGAAATGAGTTTTGAGGGTGCACGCATAGCCAAAGAAATTGCTGAAGAATATACTGCAAAAAATCCATCCAAACCCCGTTTTGTTG
>JBAZHY010000237.1:0-4346 GCA_041652175.1 Pedobacter sp. | reverse complement strand
GGTACAGATAAGGATGGTAAAGCGGTTTTACGGTATAATACTGATATTATTTTTGATTAATCCACATGTTTTCGGGCAGGTTGACTCTTCACTTATAAATTCGGGCGGACTTAATCCCAGGAAGCAATCTTATTCTGATTCTGTATCACTTAACCGCATGAAAGTTTACAGGGACTCTGTGCAGGCTGTCAGGGATTCTCTTGCGATGGCATGGATCAAAAAACCTGATCCCGGGCGTCCCAATCGTTTCTTGGATAGTTTGATCTCAGTATATAAAGTTGAAAAGCTGGATTTTGTTGCCTGGGCTGCAAAATTTAAAAAGAAAGATACCAGATACGATGAGGGAAAACCGAGACTATATCGCGAAACATGGGTTATGATCGTCATTTTATTTCTTGTTCTTTTTTTTGCGCTGATACGTTACTTTTTTCTCGCGGAGCTCTCAACGATAATTCATGCATTTTACAGTAATCAAACTCTAAGCAGAATCAACAAAGAGGATACCCTTTTCAGTTCATGGCCTTTTGTATTTCTTTACCTTTTGTTCGGACTGATTATTGGTCTTTATCTTTATTTATCCGGAAAGTATTTTGAACTTTCCTACGCTAACGAAGGATTTGAACTGTTTATTTTTCTTTCAGTTATTGTGATTGCATTGTTTACAGCCAAAATCATTGTTCTACGGATTTTGGGATTTCTGTTTGATGTGAAGCGAATGGTTAGAGAATATGTTTCTGTACTTTATCTGAGCTATTTTAATGCTGCAATTCTGTTTCTTCCGGTGGTGCTTGCTTTTAGTCTTACATCTTATCGTTTTGCAGGAATTTACAGTTACATCGGTGTTGCATTGCTGATCCTGATTTTTATTATACAGTTTCTGCGTGCAGGAACAAATATTTTATCCAACTACAAGTTTCCTAAAGTTTATTTAATTATTTATCTTTGTGCCCTCGAATTTTGTCCTTTAATAATCCTTTTTAAAGCACTTGGGTATTAAACCCCCTAAATGAAATATGCAAGTACCTTCAACAGAGAAACCCAGGAAAGTGAAAAGTATTTTGGTAACCTTACCAAAACCTGATTCGGAAAAATCACCATATTTTGATCTGGCTAAAAAGTATAATCTGAAAATTGATTTCAGATCATTTATCCATGTAGAGGGGGTGCCAGCTAAAGAATTCAGGAAAGAGAAAATAAATATTGCAGATTTTACAGCTGTTATATTTACCAGCCGTAATGCTGTAGACCACTATTTCAGAATCTGTGAAGAGCTAAGATTTGAGGTTCCGGCCGAAATGAAATATTTCTGTATATCTGAGACTATAGCTCTTTATCTTCAGAAATATATTCAATATAGAAAGAGAAAGATATTTTTTGGAAAACAAACTGCTGCTGATCTTGCAGATATCCTGAAAAAGCATGCTACTGAGAAATTCCTTTATCCATGTTCCGATGTTGCGGCAGAAGAGACCCAGCGATTCCTGCATGATAACGGATATGATTTTAAACCAGCTGTATTGTTTCATACCGTATGCAGCGATTTGTCGGATCTTGCAGAAGTTTATTACGATGTAATTGCATTCTTCAGTCCAAGTAGTATTAACTCCCTGTTCATTAATTTCCCGGATTTTAAACAAAATTATACCAGGATTGCTGCTTTTGGTGCAAGTACTCATAAGGCAGTTCTGGAGAATGATTTGATGCTCAATATCCCAGCCCCAACACCTGCTGCTCCAAGCATGACAATGGCGCTCGAGCAATACATTAAGCAAGTCAATAAATGATTTTGTCCCGAGAAGGGTTATAATTTTAAATCTTTTTTTTATTTCAGCAACTTTTCATAGACGAGCTACGTACTAATGAAATATTTTGCTTCCGGTGAAATAGATAAGTTATTTCAACGTTATGTTAGGTTGCAAAAATTCATATTAAAGAAATATTATCTTGTTGTGAAATATTGTGTTTAAACACGGGTGGAATAGTTTTGTCGTATATAATATATGTTTTTTATTATATTCGAAATTAATTTATTGAGGTTTTTTGCAAAACTCGAATCATATAAAATGAGAAAAATATACTTTATCACTCTTGCAGCTCTTGCCATTTTGGGATCCGGCTGTGGTAAAGGCGGTGCCAATGGTGAATTGGTCGGAGTAACGACGAAGAAGTTTAAGAATACTGAAGTTCCATATGGTATGGTTTATATTCCTGCCGGAACTTTTGTGATGGGACAAACTGATCAGGACATAACTTTCGCTCAAATCTCTCAAAATAAACAGGTAACAGTTCAGGCATTTTATATGGATGAGACTGAGATTACCAATAGCGAATACCGCCAGTTTGTAAACTGGGTTCGTGATTCAATAGCAATAACCACATATTTACAAGACGATCAATACTATCTGAAGCCTAAGGGGCAGGCAGATCCTAATGATGCAGGTAAAAAATATATTAACTGGAAGAAAGTTGGTAATGGCAGTGCGATTTGGGGTGCCAAAAAAGGAGCTTCAGCGAATGCTGCTAAACTTCAGGGAATGTATTATCAGGGAGAAGACAGAGTGTTTGACCGGAATGAACTGGACGTTCGTCTGCTTAAATACAATTTTGCTATCATGAAATTAAGGGAAGCCGCCAACAACAGAATGAATAGGGACGCCAAACGTTCTGATTTTATTTTGAGAGATACAGTTGGGATTTACCCTGATACTCTGGTATGGTTATCTGATTTTGCATATGCCCAGAATGAACCAATGGTTAAAGGATATTTTTCGCATCCTGCCTTTGCTAATTATCCTGTAGTAGGTGTAACCTGGAGACAGGCTCGTGCTTTTACCGTTTGGAGAACCAGATTTAACGAGGCTTATAAAGATAGTCGTAAATTACCTAAGAGAGCAGATTATGATTTACCTACAGAAGCCGAGTTTGAATATGCAGCACGAGGTGGAAGGGTTGGAACGAGCTATCCCTGGGGTGGTCCTTATATCAGAAATGCAAAAGGGTGTCTGATGGCAAATTTTAAACCCGGCAGAGGTAATTATATTGATGATGGCGGGCCGTTTACTGTAAATGTCAGAGCGTATTATCCGAATGATTATGGTTTGTATAATATGGCCGGAAATGTTTCAGAATGGACATCTTCAGCATTTGATGAATCAGCCAGCACCTTTACTCATGATATGAATCCAACCTTCAGCTATGAGGCACGTCCAGATGATCCTGAGGTTTTGAAGCGTAAGGTTATTCGCGGAGGCTCATGGAAAGATATTGGTTTCTTTCTTCAGAACTCTGCAAGTAGCTTTGAGTATCAGGATACTGCAAAATCTTATATAGGTTTCCGTTGCATCACTAAGTTTCAGGGACGCGATATTAAAGATAAAATATAATACCAATCTCCTTCTTAAAAATTCGTATATCACAATACTATGGCTCAAAAGAAAAAATTCAAACTTGGTCTGAATACCCTGATTTCATGGGGTGCATCTGTTGTAATTGTTGGTCTGATGTTTAAAATCCTTCACTGGAAGGGTGGTGAAATTATGATCGCTGCCGGTTTGATTACCGAGGCTCTTTTGTTTTTTTTATTGGGCTTCCAGGCAGAACATAAGGAACCTGATTGGACTAAGGTCTATCCTGAACTGGAGGATGATTTTAATGGTGAACGGCCAACAGCCGCAGCGGTTAGTGCCGGCCAGTCTTCCACTCAAGCTCTTGATAGTATGTTGTCAGATGCAAAGATTGGTCCGGAACTGATAGAAAGTCTTGGTTCAGGTTTAAGAACATTTGGGGATAAGGTATCTGCAATATCAGGGATTGCAGATACAGCAAGTGCAACAACAGAGTTAACCGCAAAAGTTAAAACTGCTTCAGGAAGTTTTGATTCACTCAGTTCTGCTTTTGAAAAGGCAACAGTGAGCCTTAGGGAAATGGCTGATACAAATATTGATTCCAGATCATATCATGAGCAGGTAAATAATCTCGCCAAAAATATCTCAGCGTTAAACGCTGTTTATGAACTTGAATTACAGGATTCAAGCGCTCATTTGAAATCAATGAATAAATTTTATCAGAATCTTTCTCTGACTATGCAAAATTTTAATGAGTCAATGGAAGATTCAAAACAATTTAAGGAAGAGGTGGGTAAACTTGCAAAGAACCTTTCTTCTCTGAATTCTATTTATGGAAATATGCTTTCCGCTATGAATCAGCCGCGTGGCTAAGTTGTTTTTATTGGTATAAATCTTAAAATTTAAATAAAAAAATTGCATGGCTGGAGGTAAAGAAACCCCAAGGCAGAAAATGATTGGAATACTATACCTGGTTTTACTAGGTCTGGTAGCACTTAATGT
>JBAZHY010000236.1:0-4363 GCA_041652175.1 Pedobacter sp. | reverse complement strand
GATTGTTAAAAAATATTTCATTATTTTACTTTATTAAAAAGATTAAGAATTTCAGTTACAATTTTTCGGGATGCTACAGTTTCTACCTTGTTTGTACCCAACCATGTTTCATACCCGCCCACTTGATGTTGTTCGGGTGTAGGAAGATACCCATAACTTCCATTTGCCAGTTCGATGGTAAATGAAGGTTTGAAAGGACTTTTTGCTTTAATCTCAAGTCCAATCTCTGTAAAAACCTCAAATGGAATTGCTGCTACACCCAGCTCACCGATTCGAAAAGTTTGCAGAATGACATCAACATTTTCAGGCCATTCATTCATTTGCATAGTTCTTTCGGCGTAAGTCTTTTCCAGACGATGTACTGGCGTTTCTGTATCAGGTTTAGCAAGCACCTTTTGGGCATAGGCTAACATTTCAGATGTAGGTTTGCGCACTTTCAAATTCAATTCTGATTGAGCCGCACGCAAAGGCACCCAGTCTTTGTATTGTATGGTCTGGTATACCCGCAGAACTTCATTAGCCACATCATTGGCAACAATACGCATTTTGGCATAAGGTTCATGTTTTTCTGCCGGACCACGGAAATTGATATTATTAACATCTCCCGAAGTACCATTTGACATAATACCCACAAATGGGGGATCCTGACGGTCGGCTTTTAACAATTCCTGAATACGATCGGCAAAGACAGCAAAATAATCTGCTGAAATATGATCCTTAGGCACTCCCCCTACGTAATGAAGGGAATAATTGGCAAGCAAACCAATCGGTCGCCCTTTAACAGATTGAACGGAGATGAATGAAACCTGAGGATCTGTCGGGCCTGCCGGTTCCACTAAATTGGGATTGGCAATCCCGGGATTCATCTGAACCTGATCCTTTCCACCGAAAGGATTGACTACCGGGCTTTTCATTTTCCAGCGACGATTAAAAAGATGCTGGGGCACATTTCCAATACCCCAACCGATACGGGCAGGTTCCAGATTATTTAACGCTACACGCACTCCATCGGCTATGCGACGCACCAAAAAACGCTGATAATCGTCAAGAGGTTTACCGGCATTCCATCCTCCCCTTAAATTTCCAATTCCACTGGCACTGCTGGCAGAGTGAGTATGGTCTGAAGATATGAGAATCTGAGATTTAGGGATCCCGGTTTCCTCAAAGATCAATCTCTTAGCCTCATCAAATATCTCACGGACAATACCTACATTATCAACTACCACAAACACCAGCTTTGTTGCCCCATCATCGAGAATAAGACTACGGGCATGTAATTCATCATGAATATAATTTGCCGCAGGGGGAATACCAAAATTACCAACTATACCCGAACCTAAGGGTGGGGTAATGTTCGCAGTTGATGCACCGGCCCGGAAGGTTGGATTTTGGGCATAAAGGTGGGAATCGAAATATAGTATTAGTATAAAACTAAAAATTAACATTAAAAGTTTAGCAGCACGGCCACCATTGTATGGTTTAATTTCTCTTTTCATATTTATCTTTATTATAGTCCGTTTAAATTCAAAATAACCTGATTGAAATTATTCATATCCCAGCCTAATGGCCTTTCTCTGCAATTTCATTAAGTAAGTTTATTGCAGCCTCTGCCATCATTTCTCCCCCGCCTGGAGCCAGGCGTGAATTTATAGTTTCATAACTTCCCTGATTAAATGCTTTGCGGGTTGGGACATAAGCAATATGACTATTGGTCAATTCAATAATCAGGGTTGTCCTGAACGGAGACGACTTCTTAATAGCAAGGCCCAACTCAACAAAAACTTCTCCAGGTAAACCCACTATTGCGAGATCCTTCCCAATACCTATAACCTGTACCTCCAGGGGTAGTTTCCATCCCTCACGTTCAACAGTTGGTGCAATGGCCTCTGTACGTCGAAGCCTTTCAAGTGAACGAATTTTCAAGCGCCTTCTGCGCTCCAGAAATGCCGACTCTTTGTGCAGGGGTTTAGCACTTTCATCATTCGCCCATATTAATTCAGCATCAGTATACTCCTGAAGCGGTGCATATACAAATTGGGAGCGCATTGAAAGGAAGGAATTGCTAACCTGCTTTAAAGATGGGATCTCTTTTATAATTGCATCCGATAAATGCTCTCCAATATCTTTAGTTGACAACCGTTTCTTGTCTTTACCCTGTACATTCACATGATTTAGATCACCACAAGGACCGGTTGCAAAAATAGAGATGCAGCCGCTACCTATCGCAGAACTGAGTATCTGAGCAAGAAAGCCCGGATAGTCCGCACTAAACTTAGCCCCCCCAAAAGTGTCGGCATGAACTCCAAAATTTGACAGAACAGCCATCGGAGAATTATCAGAAACCTTTCGAAGCATTACAATGCCTACCTGAGGATCAACCGGGCCGGCAGGAAGAATAGCGTCTTCATTACCAACACCCGGGTTAAACACAACTTTACCATCTTTCATTATAAAACGACGGTTAAATGAAATCCCATTTGCCAGTCCGGTACCAGTTTCAATCTGAACATTTTCCAATGATTGGTGGGCAATTATTACTGACTTTGCTATCTTATCTGACAAACTATTCAAGTAAGAATCCTTTACAGTTGAGGTTTTGTCTTCATCAAAAGGAGGCCGTAGTGTCCCGGTTAGTTCAAGTATATTGGGGTGATATGCAGGACCTGTATGTGTATGGGTTCCTGCAATTATTATGTTAGAATAAGGAATACCGGTTTTTTTCAAGATCTGTAATCTAACTGATGAAGAGAGGCTCCTCTCAACCCACAATAAATCACAGATTACAAGGGCAACTGTATTTTCACCTTGTTTAAGTACAAGGGCCTTTGCATACAATGAATCATGAGCCCCGGTACTTTCACCACGATAATGTGGGTAAGCCAAAGGGGGAGTTATATTTACTGATGAAGCGCCTGCAAGAAAAACTGTTTTCTGAGCAACGCTCCGGAAAGTAAAACCGAATATAAATATAACACTAAGCACTAATGTTAATCTATAGGCCGCAATGTTTTTATTTTGAAACATAAATATTGCTTTTCTTGCGAATCATACTCATTCTTAATGTGCAGGTTAACTAATTTTTAACAAAATTGGAATAATCAGTAATGGTTTATTCCAATAACTTATTCTTTAATCTAATCAACACTGCGACAGGGAAAAAATGAGCCCGAACATAAATACAGTAAGCTTAATCAGGTAGCAGTAGATATATCTTAAAAAAATACCTACTGCTATAAAATTCAATTATTTCCAACCAGGATTTTGTGTCAATTTAGTATTTAATGCTAATTCCTGGGTAGGGATTGGATATAAATACAGTTTATTATCCCACTTTCTGGCCGTATATCCCGGATACAAGACACGATATGCACCAGTATTCGGATCTCTCGCTCCCATAAGTGTTTTTGGATTTTCAAGTAATTTACCGGCCTTCCAACGAACCAGATCATCCCATCTTTTACCTTCTGCACATGTTTCGAGACGACGCTCACGACGAATCTCATTGATAAGATCTGAAACAGGAACTTCCCATTTAGGCCAGTTCGGATCAACAAATCCTACGTTAACTTTAAGAGCCGGCATTCCTACCCGTGCTCTCAAAAGATTAACAGATTTATCTAAAACATCCTGAGTGCATTCTCCCAACTCAGCTTTAGCTTCGGCATAAGAAACTAATATATTACCATAACGATAAATAAAATCGTTAGTAGTACTGGTACTTGGTAATCTGTCAACTTCCAATGGACTATACCCTTTTATAATGAAGTAACTGGTGGGGCAATAGTTACTTTGAAATTCAGGCATTGTTTTATAATACGTTACACCATTAGTAGCAATATTATAAGGACGGGCCGTATTATAGATAGATTGAGCCATACGCGGATCTCTGTTAACAAACTGATCCGCAAATACTGCATCCCCCTTATATAAGGGACTGATAGCAACAGGTAAACCGTCTGTACAAAGATATGACTGTACAAAATCTATATTGTATCCTGTATATGGCTCACCTAACTGACGAACATTATTATGCATCCGTTTATTCGTGATAAAGCGCTGAACCATAATCCCTTCAGAATTCCCTTTTAAATCATATTTAACAAACAAATCAAAGTAATCTTTGGTAGGCTGACCTGTCGAGTATACCGAGAATCTTCCTGAATTAATGATGCTTTCATAAGTAGTTGCGGCTAATCTTAACAGAGCCTCATGTCCTCCAATAACATTGTGATATTTTCTGAATGTGCCTTCATACAGACATATTTCTGCTTTTAAAGCCAATGCAGCATACTTGGTGAGACGATCAGCAGATGACGTTTCCGGCAGGTTGGCAATAGCAAAATCCAAATCCTTTATGATATTT
>JBAZHY010000235.1:0-4369 GCA_041652175.1 Pedobacter sp. | reverse complement strand
ATGAGTATGTAATTTCAGCAATAAGCACTGTAAAGCCTGAGAAGGGATTTAAAAGTGCTGAATTAATGATGAAGGGTATTATCAATTATAATACCAATAACTGGAGATCATTATCGGCAAGGGTCAGCGGACGTATTGAGCGTTTGTACGTTAAATATAACTATCAAATGGTTAATAAAGGCCAGAAGATTATGGATATCTATAGTCCTGATCTGGCTAATGCCCAGCAGGAATTATTATTTCTGAAATCGAATGCTGAAGCCGGACTACTTGAATCGGCAAAGAAGAAATTACTGTATTTGGGTATGAGTACGGCTCAGATTGATCAGTTAATCCGTACAGAAAGGATCAATTACACGATCTCTGTTTACAGTCCGTATTCAGGTTATGTTGCAGACCTGAATCTGAACTCAGGCTCTAATCAGGGAGGTTCAAATTCTGCAGGAAGTACATTGATCAGTTCATCATCCGGGTCATCGGAT
The DNA here is from genome assembly GCA_041652175.1 of Pedobacter sp. Classification (GTDB taxonomy): domain Bacteria; phylum Bacteroidota; class Bacteroidia; order Sphingobacteriales; family Sphingobacteriaceae; genus Daejeonella. The sequence goes on along the minus strand of JBAZHY010000235.1, from coordinate 3,887 downwards.
ATGAACTCAATGTCATCGGGATCATCATCAGGTGCTGTGCCTCAGATTCCGGTCATTAATACCGGGCAGGCCTTTCAGCTCAGGGAAGGACAGTATGTTTCTGCAGGTCAGACCTTATTTAATCTGATCAATGCAGGTCAGGTTTGGGCCGAGTTTTATGTGAATCCGGAATTACTTGCCGAGTTTAAACCGGGTAGTAAGATTGGTATAAGCGCATTGGATATCCCGGATCAGCAGTCTGAAAGCATAGTAAGTCTGATCCAGCCCTATTATAGCCAGGGACAGAACTATTCGTTGGTTAAGGCGAATTTGCTGAATGAAAACAGGAACTGGAAAGTCGGGCAATTGATTACCGTAAAAAAAGAAGCGAGGGCAGAAGGTTATTGGATACCCAGAACAGCTCTGCTCAAGCTCGGAGAAAAATATGTGGTATTTGTTAAAAAAGATGATGCTTTTGTCCCGGTCTTTGTGACTTTGAAAAGGCAGACTGATAAATGGGCTGATATCGGAACAAGTATTGCTACAGATCAGGAGCTTGCCCTGAATGCCTGGTTTCTTGTTGATAGTGAAAGTTTTATTAAAGCAGAACGGTTATGATTAAGAATAGAATATTATCAGCCTTATTTTTTTTATGCCTGAGCATTGCAGTGTTTGAATTAAGTTCATGTACTCAGGATAAAGGGGGTAAAAAAGCTTCTACCGAAAAGTATACCTGTCCGATGCACCCCCAGATTATGAATGACGGGCCGGGGACTTGTCCGATCTGCAAAATGGATCTGGTTCCTGTAAATGCTTCAGGTGGAAAGAATGAGCTGACTCTAAGTGAAAGTCAGATTCAACTGGCAAATGTCCGGACAATGAAAATCAGCAGTTCAGGTTTCAGTACATCCAGGGTGTTGAATGGACGTCTGATAGTGGATGAAGATCGTACGGAGATGATTTCAAGCCGTTATTCCGGTCGGGTAGACCGATTGTTTATTAAAGAAACTGGTCGTCCGGTGGCTAAGGGACAGGCATTATTTCAGATCTATAGTGAGCAGCTCCAAACCCTGCAACAGGATTATCTGCTTCAGATGAAACAGGTTGCCGCCTTTCCATCCGAAAAAATCTATCAGTCGATGAGGGATGCAGCTAAAAATAAACTTCGTTTGTTTGGGTATACAGATACTCAGATTAATGCATTGAATAATGGAAACAACGTAAAGCCATTGTTAACGGTTTACTCTAAATCATCAGGTATTGTCAAAGAACTTAATATTACTGAAGGACAGTACCTTTCAGAAGGAAGTCAGGTAATGAAATTGGAAAGTTTAGATCAGCTTTGGCTTGAAATGGATATTTATCCTTCTGAAATATCAGATATTAAGATTGGTACAAAGGTCAGATTCAGTCTGAACGGAAGCGGTGGGAACGAAAATACAGCTTTAATTGATTTTATTTCCCCTCAGATGGATCCATCTACTCAAATTCTGAAAGTAAGGGCTCCGGTAAGAAACTCCGGATATATGCAGCCGGGTATGCAAGCTACTGTGTTTCTTCCGCAGGCTGAAATTACCAGTGCAGTAAGTCTTCCTCTTGAGGCAGTAATCAGGGATCAGACAGGTGCTCATGTCTGGGTTAAAACAGGAAAGAATACCTTCTCACCGAGAATGGTTCGTACCGGTGAAGAAGATTCAGATAGAGTGATTATCCTTTCAGGTCTTGAAAATGTTCAGGAAGCAGTAGTAAGCGGTGCTTATTTACTATCCAGTGAATTTATACTGAAAAAGGGTGCCGACCTGATGTCGGGGCATGACATGAGTAAGATGTAAGTTTAAATATCTTATTTTTATATATACTCTAAATTCAAATTATGGAACACCATCATCATCAAGGGCATGCCCACTCTTCGGATGCACATGGTCATCATTCTGTTGAAACAAAGAATAAACAGGGAATGACCCCTGCAATAGATGAACATGCAGGTCATCATACCGCCGATTTTTTAAAGCGTTTCTGGATATGTCTTATCCTTACAGTTCCTGTTCTGCTTCTTTCAGAGATGATCCAGCATTGGTTCGGGTTTCATATTCAATTTCCGGGAGATAAGTTCTTATTATTAGGGATAAGTCTCATTATCTTCATTTATGGAGGGAAACCTTTCCTGATCGGGATGTTAAGGGAAATAAAGCATTCAAATCCTGGAATGATGACCCTGATCGGTATTGCTATCCTCGTTGCATTTATCTATAGCACTTCGGTAATTTTTGGTTTGAAGGGAATGGATTTCTTTTGGGAGCTGGCTACCCTGATAGATATCATGCTGCTGGGACATTATTTTGAAATGCGTTCTCAGCATGCTGCTTCCCGGGCTTTGGAAACCCTGGTAGAATTACTTCCCTCGGATGTTCACATAGAACACAATGGAACTGTGCATGATGTCCCACTGAAAGAGCTAAAGAATGGTGATATAATTCTGATTAAACCCGGTGAAAAGGTCCCGGCAGATGGAGGGATTATTAGCGGGCACTCAATGGTTAATGAAAGCATGTTAACAGGAGAGAGTATTCCGGTGCATAAACAAATTGAAGATAAAGTGATAGGTGGTTCCATTAATGGGGATGGTTCGATCAGGGTGCTGGTTACCGGAACGGGTGATGAAAGTTATCTGAATAAGGTAATACATATGGTTCAGGGCGCTCAGTCAGTTAAATCCAGAACACAGAACCTGGCGAATAAAGTAGCCAAATGGCTCACGTATATATCGCTGAGTGTAGGAGTTATCACTTTTTTATTCTGGTTTAATAAGGATGGGGATATTGCCTTTGCATTGGAAAGAATGGTTACTGTAATGGTTACTTCATGTCCGCATGCATTGGGAGTGGCTATTCCTTTAGTTGTGGCTATTTCTACTTCTCAGGCGGCTATTAATGGTCTGCTGATCCGAAACAGAACAGCATTTGAAACTTCAAGAAAACTAAGTCTGATCATTTTTGATAAAACAGGAACCCTGACTGAAGGATCTCATCAGATACAGCGTATTGTTGTTCTTGATAGTAATTATTCAGAAAATGATATACTTCAATATGCAGCGGCTTTACAGCAGAATTCTGAACATTATATTGCTAAAGGTGTAAAGAAATCATTAGAGCTTAAAAAGCTTGAACTCTGGCCGTCTGAGGAATTTGAATATCTTCCGGGGATTGGTGTTAAAGGAAAAGTAAAGGGTAAGCAGATAATTGCTGCCGGTCCGAATTATTTCAGGAAGGAAAATTTACCAGCTCCTGAGATTCCATCAGAAATTAATCAGGCGGCAGAAACCGTTAATTTTTTAATTGTTGATGGGAAAGCTGTCGGAATAATTACCCTTTCAGATACTATAAGGCCATCATCCAAAGCTGCTATTGAAGATCTCAAATCAATGGGGATCAAATCCTATCTACTTACCGGAGATAACGAACATGTGGCAAAATCTGTTGCTGATACACTGGGAATGGATGGCTTTTTGGCTAATGTATTACCTGATCAGAAGCAGCAGAAAGTATTGGAGTTCCAGAAGAAGGGTGAGATGGTAGCTATGACCGGTGATGGCGTAAATGATGCGCCTGCACTTGCACAGGCTGATGTGGGTATAGCGGTAGGTTCAGGCACTGACGTGGCTGCTGAAACGGCTGATATCTTACTGGTTAACAGTGATCCCCGTGATATTGTCAAGATGATAAAATTTGGAAGAGCTACTTATAAAAAGATGATTCAAAATTTAATCTGGGCTGTTGGGTATAACGTAGTTGCAATTCCTTTGGCAGCAGGGATTCTGTATCCGGATTTTTTACTGAGTCCGGCAGCAGGTGCTGTTTTAATGAGTTTTAGTACGATAATTGTTGCAGTTAATGCCCAGTTATTAAAAC
>JBAZHY010000234.1:0-4376 GCA_041652175.1 Pedobacter sp. | reverse complement strand
CGTCAAAAACCCGTGTACTTGCATTTATGAACATTGTAGGTCATGGTATGCGCGGAATTGAAGCATACGAGCAGGATGAGGCTGATATGGATGCAAAACTGACCGGAGCTATTGCCCTGAAGCATAAAGATATTGTGGTAGGTATTAAGCTCGCACACTATATCGGTCACGACTGGGACCCGACTGATAAAGCTGTTGCGGCAGGAAATATAGCAAAGATCCCTGTAATGGTAGATTTCGGAAAAGCACTGCCTCCTCTCCCGCTTGAAGATCTTCTGTTAAAACATCTCCGTCCGGGTGATATTCTGACACATGCTTATCGTTATGATCAGGAGTTTGATAAAAACGGTAAAATGCTGGAACATAAGCAGGCTATTGTGGATGTGAAAACCAAAAAGGTAAAGCCATTTGTTTGGGAAGCGCGTAAAAAAGGGCTTATTTTTGATGTGGGTCATGGTGGAGGAAGCTTTATGTGGAGTCAGGCGGTACCTGCCATGCAGCAGGGATTCCAGCCGGATGTATTAAGCTCTGACCTTCACACCGGAAGTATGAATGCCGGTTTCAAGGATATGGCTAACCTGGCATCTAAATTCCTGGTACTGGGAATGCCTTTAGCGGATGTCATTGCGGCATCGACCTGGAATCCTGCAAAAGTAATCCAGCGCACCGACCTTGGTAACCTGAGTGAAGGCAGCGGGGCTGATATTGCTGTATTCAGATTAAGGGAAGGTGATTTCGGATATATTGATGCAAGCGGAATGGCCATCAGGGGAAAACATAAATTGGAAGCAGAACTGACACTCAGGGATGGAAAAGTAGTATGGGATCTGAATGCCCTGAGTGCCCCAATAGTTAAATAATTATGAACAGAAATCGTTTCATACAAGCAGGCAGATCCGGTATTATCGCGATCTGCCTGTCTGTTTCCGCACAAATTGTATTTGCGCAGGAAATCGACATTTTACTGAAAGGTGGTCATGTGATTGACCCAAAGAATAAGATCAGTGCGAAAATGGATGTTGCTGTCAGCAATGGCAAGATTCTGAAAGTGGCTCCGAATATTCCGGCAGCCGGCGCCAAAAAAGTGGTAGATGTAAGCGGAATGTATGTTGCTCCGGGACTCATCGATATCCATACCCATGTTTTCACGGGACCTAATGCCGGCTTCGGACATGGCTCTTCAAGTGTAAAACCCGGTTACAAGACTTTTCCGGTATTTAAGGAACAGATCATTGATCGCTCCCGTACCCGGGTTCTGGCCTATTTGAATGTATTTGCACCCGGCATGGTTGGAACTGCGGCAGAGCAGGAAGATATGAAGGCCCTGGAGATCGAAAAAGCGGATGAAACCATTAAACAATATGGAGATTATATTGCGGGAGTTAAAATAGGGCACTATTCAGGATCCGACTGGAAACCTTTTGATGAAGCTGGAGCACTTGCCCATAAAAACAACAGGCCCCTGTTTGTTGAATGTCATATCACCGCATTCTCTCTTGAAGATCAGTTAAAGCATATGAAAGCAGGCGATATCCTGACCCATGCCTACGAAAATGTCTCGGAACGGATGCCGGTGGTAGATGAGAATGGTAAAGTTCGTCCTTTTGTTCTGGAAGCACGTAAAAAAGGAATTCTGTTTGACGTAGGCCACGGAGGTGTAGGTTTCTGGTTTAATCAGGGAATACCTGCTGTAAAACAGGGACTTGCCCCTGATACTTTTGGAACAGACATGCACCATAACAGTGTAAACTCAGGCATGAAGGATATGCTGAATCTGATGTCAAAATATCTGAACATGGGGATGCAAACTGAGGATATCATTACACGTGCTTCATGGGGCGCAGCCAATGCCATTAAACGACCTGATCTTGGAAATCTGAGTGTTGGATCAGTTGCAGATATCGCTGTAATCAAAGTACTTGACGGAAAATTCGGCTTTCTGGATGCCGGAGGCTTTAAACTGGATGGAAATAAGAAGTTTCAGGCCGAAATGACTATCCGTGCCGGTAAAATTGTCTGGGATCTGAATGGTATGGCAGGAGTACCCTGGAGTAAGGATTTGAAATAAGAACTTAAACAAACCTGTAAAAGGCTTCGTAAGATATACGGGGCCTTTTTAGGTTAGGGGTAATTTAAGGATTGGGGGAATGTACTTGCTGGCGCGGGGTAATCTATGAAAACAGGGAAAAATAATATATGCTGCTGATCAGATAAATAAAAAGACCGGCACAGAATTCGTTTCTCATTCATCTTAAATAAATCCTTTTAATATCTTCGCCCCATACTTCTGTTAAAATATGAGTTCAAAGCTACCCGGGAGTTCGGGACTATTATCATTTAAAGAAATTTTCGAGTTAGGATACTGGAAAATAGTAAAGCTGTTTTCTGAAAACCTGAATAAAAACTCCCATTATAAATATTTTTATACCAGCTATTTTTCCATCCCCGAAGAGTTTTACAGTGGTAAATCCATACTGGATATCGGCTGCGGTCCGAGGGGCTCTTTAGAATGGGCCGATGGAGCAAAAGAAAGAATAGGACTGGATCCGCTTGCTGATCAGTATCTTAAAATGGGAGCAAAAAACCATAAGATGACCTATGTTAAGGCTTATGTAGAAAATATACCATTCCCTGATAAGTATTTCGATGTCATTTGCTCCTTTAACTCACTTGATCATGTAAATGATATTAAAGCGGCCTGCGAAGAGATAAAAAGAACACTTAAAGAAAATGGCCTGTTTCTGCTTCTGGTTGATATTCATACACTACCGACCCTGACAGAACCCCAAACCATGAACTGGGATTTTATCAGGGATTACTTTCCGGACTTTGAAATTCTGGAGGAAAAACATCTGGAAAGGACTAAAACTTACAGGATGTATACGAATGTAAAAAACAATAAGCCGGTAAGTAATGGTGCTACCCGGGGAGTACTGATAGCGAAATTAAAAAAGCAGGCAAACTGAGTCCGGAGTATTATTATATATATACCTGAAGCGCCCATTCTAATATCAGTTGGGCATCGTTAGCATTTTCAAGTATAATAAACAATATTTTATCTGAGACGATATTCCTCAAAAGGATATATCCTGCAAAATAAAAGCTTCTTATCTATCGCCCGGCAAGCCAAAAGCTTTTTTATCTTTGACTTTCAAATACAAAAAAATGAGCGATATCCATCTTTGCCCAAAATGTAAATCTGAGTTTACTTATCAGGATCGGGATCTGATGATCTGTTCCCAATGTTTTCATGAATGGGACCCTGCTGAAGAATCAGCTGAAACAGAAAGTACCCTTAAAGTACTTGACTCTAATGGAAATGAATTAAAAGATGGCGATTCAGTCATTGTGATTAAAGATCTCCCTGTAAAAGGTGCCCCAAAACCCATTAAAGCCGGAACTAAAGTAAAAAATATACATCTCAGCGATGGAGATCATAATATTTCCTGTAAGATTGACGGGTTTGGCTCTATGGCTTTAAAGTCTGAATTTGTAAGAAAGGCGTAAATCTTGTGGTGCGGGCGTCCCCGCCTATACCCCACCCGGTGGGTAATTTTTAGACTAAATGTAAAAATTGTCTGAAAATCAGGTTTTGTTCGTACCTCCATCGTACATTGTTCGTATAGCACCCCCTTAGAGGGCTTTTAAAGGTATATCCTACGAACAAGGTACGAACATGGTATAATCTTGGTACCTGGAAGGTATCCCAATGTCTCATCTTTCCGCAGCAGCAGCAAGTTATCTTTTCATGTATTTTATTGTAAATTGAGAACAATCTGATAATCAATCATGAAAATACATTTTGTAAAGACAGGCTTTTTCATTTTTTCTTTAAGCTTAAGCATTTCAGGTTCTGTATTCGCGCAAACCAACAAGGTATATGATATTGTTCTTTCAGGAGGTAGGGTTATAGATCCTGAGACCAAACTGGATGACATCAAAAACATAGGAATATCGGATAACCGAATTGCAGAGATCTCCTCTGCCCCTCTGAAAGGAAAAGATCATATCGATGTGACCGGTCTGGTGGTTGCTCCGGGTTTTATCGATCTGCATGTTCACGGACGGGACAATCGGGTTCAGGAATACCAGCTGCACGATGGAGTAACCACAGCCCTGGAGCTGGAATGGGGAATAGAGAATCTAAAAGAATGGTATGATACCAGAAAATCCAAAGCTCTGATCAATTATGGTGCAAGTGTTAACTGGCCCTTTGAGCGTTTCAAAGCCATGGACAAATTCAGTGAACTTTTCAAACAATCCCTTCAAACTACGCTTAGTGGTGAATCAAGTCTGGAGACACTGTTTAAAATCATTGGCCCTTCTTATACAGACAATCTCAGTAAGAATGAGATGGAGAAAACTATTCAGAATAT
>JBAZHY010000233.1:0-4383 GCA_041652175.1 Pedobacter sp. | reverse complement strand
CGTTAATTTCGTAAAATCAGGTGGTTTACTGGTACCTCAGAATGTATCTTCTCTAACTCCTGGAGGAACAACCAGGCCTACTTTCTGGTTAAATACATTTAATAATAAACCGGTAGACTCAACTTTTGGAACTACTCAGACGTTTGCGTCAACGTACTACATGCAGTTTGGTTTCCGTTATAATTTCTTATAAGAATTAATTGTTTAATAAAAGACCTGCTCTGATATGGAGCGGGTCTTTTTTATTTGTGCAGATGTAAAACTGATCTGAAAGAAAATTAAATAAAAACAAAAACGCCTCCTGTACCTAGGTTCAGGAGGCGTTTTTGTTTTTGTAAGTTTTAATCAGTTATAAACAAATTCCCCAAATTCTGAGCGAATGGTTACCTGTTTCTTTTCTGAAGATTCTACCCGGCCAATAATCCGGGCATCAACATTAAATTCTTTTGAAATTTTAATTATATCAGAAGCTATTGCTTCAGGTATATAGAACTCCATTCTGTGCCCCATATTGAAAACCTTATACATTTCTTTCCATTCAGTTTTTGATTGTTCCTGTATCAGATGAAAAAGTGGTGGCACCGGAAGCATATTATCTTTAATAATATGAAGATTATCAATAAAATGCAGAATTTTTGTCTGCGCTCCTCCGCTGCAATGAACCATTCCATGGATCCCTGAACGATGAAGGTCAAGAATTTTCTTGATAATTGGTGCATAGGTACGGGTAGGAGACAGTACAAGCTTTCCGGCGGTAATATTTAAAGCCTCATTAAATCCGGTAGCAGGAATACTGATTGAGTCTGTTAGTTTTTTAGAACCTGAAAATAATAATTCATACGGTACCGCAGGGTCATAGCTTTCAGGATATTTTTCGGCAATATATTTATGGAATACATCATGTCGGGCAGAAGTCAAACCGTTAGACCCCATCCCTCCATTATATTCCTGCTCATAACTTGCTCTGCCATAAGAAGATAAGCCTACAATCACATCACTGGGACGTATTTTGTCATTGGAGATAATTTCAGAACGTTTCATTCTGCAGGTCACTGTAGAATCGACGATTATTGTTCTTACAATATCGCCTACATCGGCAGTTTCTCCGCCGGTTGAATAAATTCCGATACCAAGCCCCCTCAGTTCATTCAGGATTTCCTCAGTACCATTAATTAACTCAGCAATAACTTCGCCGGGTACAAGGTTTTTATTCCTTCCTATAGTTGATGAAAGCAAAATATTGTCGGTAGCACCTACGCATAGCAAATCATCCAGGTTCATGATAATCGCATCCTGAGCAATTCCTTTCCAGACAGACAGATCTCCGGTCTCTTTCCAGTAAACGTATGCCAATGATGATTTAGTTCCTGCACCATCTGCATGCATAATATTGCAGTAGGCTTCATCTGAACCTAATATATCGGGTATGATCTTGCAAAAAGCATTAGGGAAAATACCCTTGTCTATATTTTTGATGGCATTATGCACATCTTCTTTATCAGCAGAAACTCCGCGTCGGTTATATTTAAGGTCTGACATCGGTGCAAAAATAGTACTTAGATATGAGATGTAAGATAAAAGAAATAAGATTTGGGGTAAAACAAGAAAGTCCTGCCGGAGCAGGACTTTGATTTAACATTTATAATTATGAAGATTATTTCATAAACAGCAACTCCCTGAATTTTGGAAGTGGCCATTTTGAATCATCAACCAATTGTTCCAGCTTGTCAACATGATAACGGATTGGTTCAAAATAAGATTTAACTTTCTCGTCGTAAGCGATTGATTTTTCTCTTATATCTTCAATATTATTTGCCTTTTTACGCTCATTTACCATTTCGAGAACACTCTTTCTGATAAAGTTAACGTGAACAGATATTTTCTTGATGATTTCGAGCTGAGCGGCATAGGTTTCTTCGCCTAATCCCAGATCTTTCAAACCTTTCACGTTTTCAATCAGTGTGGTTTGATAGTTAATCGATGTCGGAATTATCACATTGTCAGCAAGATCGCCCATAACTCTGGCTTCGATCTGAAGTTTTTTGAAATATTCTTCAAGAAGGATCTCATGACGGGCATGTGATTCGCGTTTGCTGAATATACCGGTATCTTCATATAATTTATCAGTCTTAGGATCAACTAATATATCTAAAGCTTTTGGAGTAGTTTTGATATTAGACAAACCTCTCTTTGCAGCTTCCTGAGCCCATTCATCGCTATATCCATTTCCTTCAAAACGAATACTTTTAGATTCTTTAATATAGCGTTTAATGACTGTCATGATAGCCACATCCTTTTTCTCGCCTTTTTTAATCAGCTTGTCAACCTCGGCTTTGAATTTCATTAACTGATCACCAACAATCGTGTTCAGGATGGTCATTGGATTTGCAGAATTTGCAGATGAACCAACAGCACGTAATTCAAACTTATTACCGGTAAAGGCCATAGGAGAGGTTCTGTTACGATCTGTATTATCCAGTAATATCTGAGGGATTTTTGGAATATTAGCCCATAATGAAGGCTCCTGCTTCATTTTGGATGTTACCCTTGATGTTTCTATGTCGTCAAGAAGGTCACTCAATTGAGATCCAAGAAACATGGAGATGATAGCCGGCGGAGCTTCATTAGCCCCCAGACGATGATCATTGTTAACAGAAGCGATTGATGCTCTCAAAAGATCCGCATGCTCATAGACTGCTCTGATCGTATTTACAAAGAAGGTCAGGAACATCAGGTTGTTCTTCGGAGTTTTTCCCGGAGAAAGAAGATTTTTTCCTGTATTTGTGATTAGTGACCAGTTGTTGTGTTTTCCTGAACCATTAATACCTGCATATGGTTTTTCATGTAAAAGAACCTTGAAATTATGTCTTCTGGCAACTTTATCCATTAAATCCATCAATAATGAATTATGGTCTATAGCCAGGTTCATTTCTTCATATAGGGGCGCACACTCAAACTGAGAAGGGGCAACCTCGTTATGTCTTGTTTTTAAAGGAATTCCAAGTTTTACGGATTCGGTTTCCAGATCCTGCATGTAAGCGATTACACGATCAGGAATAGAACCAAAATAATGATCATCCAGCTGCTGGTTTTTTGCAGATAGATGTCCGAATAATGCTCTGCCGGTAAGGCTTAAGTCAGGTCTGGCATTATATAAAGCCAGATCAACCAAAAAGTATTCCTGTTCAATACCCAATGAGCTATTAACTTTCTCTATGCTTTTATCAAAATATTGTGCAACAGCAACCGCTGCTTTATCCATAAAATGAATAGCCTTTAGTAATGGTGCTTTATAATCTAAAGCCTCACCGGTATAAGAAACAAATACGGTAGGAATACATAAAGTTGTTCCGGTAATAAATGCAGGAGAGGATGGATCCCATGCAGTATATCCGCGTGCTTCAAATGTGCTTCTGATTCCACCGTTAGGAAAGCTGGATGCATCCGGCTCTTGTTGCGCCAGGGCATCTCCTGAAAATTTTTCAATTCCCTGACCGTCAGATCCCGGTTCGAAAAAAGAATCATGCTTTTCAGCAGTGGTTCCTGTTAATGGTTGAAACCAGTGTGTATAGTGGGTTGCACCTTTGGCCATTGCCCAGGATTTCATTGCAGTTGCAACCTGTTCAGAAATACCCCGGTCTATCGGACTTCCTGAATTGATAGATTCTATAATACTGTTATAGGCTTCTTTCGATAAAGTGTCTTTCATCTTTTTCTGATCGAAGACATTGACACAATATAGTTCTGAAAGTTTGGATGGATGAGCTTTTACTTCTGGGGTACTTCTTGAAAGTACGGTGTTTAAAGCTTGAAATCTTAAAGATGACATCGTTTTTTCTGATTAATTGTTTAAATTTTTTGTAAAAGTAATACTAAACTGAATAGAATCAATAGAAATCAATAAAAAAATCAATAAAAAATGAAAATAATATTGTTTTTGTCCATATTTTTCCTTCTTAGGTGAATTTTTAGACTGAAATTTAGTTTTAAATTACCTTAAGTGATACTTTTCCTTGATTTTTTGTCCCTGAGCATTGAGTATACTTGTAAATAATAATGTATATCTGGTTATTCCGGATATATGACTATCGGATTTTCAGACTGTATTCAGGATTTATGTTGCTTTAACGATTTCCGGTCTTTTCCCTACTTTTGAAGAGCGATGTAACGTTCTCTGCAAATATTATCGGTTTAGATTTTTTGGCGATATAAATCATTATAAAATCAGGGTAATTGATATTGTTTAAATAATTTGATCATAATTTGACTATGAAACTTAATAAAATTCATCATATAGCTATTATTTGTTCTGATTACGAAGCCTCAAAATTATTTTACACTGAAATTTTGGGTCTGAAGATTATCAATGAGGTATACAGGGAG
>JBAZHY010000232.1:0-4398 GCA_041652175.1 Pedobacter sp. | reverse complement strand
TCTTCCGGCAATTAACAGGGTTCCGACTTTAAAAATATCCTGGGATAAGGCAAAAATAAATCTGGATAACCTTGCACTGAATCTTCGGAATGGTAACCCATCGGTTGAGGTGATGGGGGGCAGCGGCAGTATCAGTCTAACTACTCATATGCTCAAAGCAGATGAGGTAAAGGTTGTTGCAGACAGAATCAGGGAGGAGTTTTTGAACGCATTGATTTGATGTTAATGCTCATAGAATGTCACTTACCCTCAGGATATTCTGCTTTAATAATGTCATATAAATAAATTAAAATATATTCATAATGAAACGCAGAGAAATTTTAAAGACTCTCAGTCTTCTTCCACTTACCGGTGCTGTTACGGCGAGTGCCGCACCTGTAACTAATCTGCTTACTTCCTCAGACGTTAAACGCGATCTTTTCAAGGAGCTGGGTATTCGCACTTTTATTAATGCGGCCGGTAATTATACGGTAATGTCAGGCTCTCTGATGCCGCCTGATGTAATGGATGCCATTAATGCAGCATCAAAAAAATTCGCTTTGGTTGACGATGTACAGGAAAAAGTGGGAGCGAAAATTGCGGAAATGTGTCATGCAGAAGCAGCCATGGTAACCGCCGGATGCTGGTCGGCTTTGATGCTTGGAATGGCAGGAGTATTAACAGGAATGGATACCAAAAGGGTTAGCCAGGTGCCTAATCTTGCCGGAACAGGAATGAAATCGGAAGTAATTCTACAGAAGAGTCACTCTCTTGGTTATGATCATGCGTTGACTCAGGCAGGGGTGAAGCTGATCAAAGTTGAAACCAGAGCTGAGGTGGAAGCCGCCATTAATGAAAATACAGCCATGTTATGGTTCCTTAACCGCGAAGTTCATAAGGGTCAAATAAAGCATCAGGAATGGCTTGAGCTTGGTAAAAAGTATAATCTGCCTACCATGATCGATATCGCAGCGGATGTTCCTCCGGTTGAAAATCTATGGAAATTCAATGATATGGGCTTTGATCTGGTGGTTATTTCCGGAGGAAAGGCCATGCGCGGACCACAGAGTTCAGGTATTCTGATGGGTAAGAAAAAATATGTTTCTGCAGCTTTACTCAGTAATAATCCACGAGGAGGAATTGGCCGTGGTCAGAAAGTCAATAAAGAGGAAATCCTTGGAATGTATGCTGCTCTGCACAGATTTATTAATCTGGATCATAAAAAGGAATGGCAGATATGGGAAAATAAGATTGGATTTATCGCAGGTCAGATCAAATCTATTCCGGGAGTAACCACATCAACCTACATACCTGAATCTTTAGATAATCAAATGCCTACGCTCAAAGTTACCTGGGATCCTAATAAGATTAAGGTAACAAATGTAGAAATGGGAGAACGCCTTCGTAAGGGAAATCCATCTGTGGAGGTGATTTCCTGGGAAGCCCCAAACACACTCAGATGTGGGATGCATGTGCTTGAAGCAGGCGAAGAGAAGATCGTAGCCAGCCGTCTGAAAGAAGAGTTATTAAAAGCCTCAGTATAAATTCAAATTCAAAAAATCTAATAATGCAAAAACGTTTTTTCTTATTGGCAGCACTTTTTTTAGCTGCTAATTTTTCAGTTCAGGCACAGACTTATCAAACTTTGCTTAAAGGCGGTCATCTGATTGACGCAAAAAATAATATTAACAAACCAATGGATGTTGCTATCCAGGATGGTAAAATTGCTGCTGTTGCCGCAAATATTGATCCGAAATCAGCCAAGCAGGTAATTGATATCTCTGGGAAATATATCACTCCCGGGCTGATCGATATTCACGGACATGTATTCGCTGGTACAGATCATGAAGGTCAGCTGGAAAATGGATTCTCTTCATTGCCTGCTGATGGTTTTACTTTCCGGGTTGGAGTTACCACTATTGTAGATTGTGGGGATTCGGGAGCCGAGACATTTGAGTTATTCAAGAAAAATGTAATCGACAAAGTTCAGACCCGTGTTCTGGCATTTTTGAATATTTCGAAAAAAGGGATGTATGGTAGTGAATATTCCCTGGAGCAGCAGAATAACAGTTTTTTTGATCCGGTACTTGCTGCTAATGTTGCCAAACATTACAGTGATTATATTGTAGGTTTTAAAGTTGCACACTATCATAAATCTGACTGGGTTGCTGTTGAGAAAACTGTGGAGGCCGGTAAACTTGCCAATAAGCCGATTATGGTTGATTTTGGCGGAGCGGTTCCAAGATTATCACTGGAAGAATTATTCCTTAGAAAAATGCGTCCCGGTGATATTTTTACCCATACTTACGGACAGATCATAAAGACTAAAGAAACTATTGTTGATCTGGAGACTAAGAAATTATATCCGCATGTTCTTGAGGCAAGAAAAAGAGGGATCATTTTTGACGTGGGTCATGGTGGTGGAAGCTTTGCCTTTTCGCAGGCAATTCCGGCTACAAAACAGGGATTTTATCCTGAAACCATCAGTACCGATCTTCATACCGGAAGTATGAATTCTGCGATGAAAGATCAGTTGAATGTGATGTCGAAATTCATGGCACTTGATATGCCATTAGCAGATGTTGTGAAAGCCAGCACCTGGTCGGCAGCAAAAGCAATCAATCATGAAGAACTTGGACATTTATCAGTTGGAGCAATTGCTGATATCGCTGTATTGAATCTTCGGGAAGGTAAGTTTGGCTTCTATGATGTTGCCCGTTACAAAAAAGAAGGTAAGAATCTGCTTGAATGCGAGATGACCATAAAAGATGGTAAAGTAGTTTATGATCTGAATGCCAGATCATTCCCAACAGCTGAATAATCTAAATAATAAATATTTTTAATTACATAATTCCTTTTATACCAACATGAAAAGATCAGTTATTTTTTATCTATTCTTATTTACAGTTTGTGTTTTAAATATTACTTCAACCCAGGCTCAGCAGGTTACTGCAAAAGATCCTGAAACCAGAATTAGAGAACTTGGTATCAAGTTAAGAACGCCGGGGCCACCTTCGGCTAATTTTTTGGGTGCAGTCAGAGTAGGAAATCTGGTTTACCTCTCAGGTCAGGGTCCTTTAAAGGAAGATGGTAAATTTATGATAGGGAAAGTTGGTAAGGAATTCAATTTTGATGAGGCTAAATATGCCGCACGGTTAACGGGTATCAGTTTACTGGAAGCATTAAAAGCTGAAGTTGGAAACCTGAATAACGTGAAAAGAATTGTGAAGGTACTCGGAATGGTTAATGCTGTTCCTGAGTTTGATAATCACTCCCAGGTTATCAATGGTTTCTCTGATTTAATGGTAGAGGTTTTTGGAGAAAGCGGGAAACATGCCCGTTCAGCGATCGGATTGGGTTCATTGCCAAGAAATATACCGGTAGAAATTGAGATGATCGTAGAAATGAAAGATTAATTTTTTAATTTTTTTAAATTATAAATATGAAACGTAGAGACGTTATTAAATTATTATCTGCAGCGCCAATCGCGGGTGGATTAATTGGTAGTGCTATTCCATTGGAGTCGACATCAGCCGGAGAGCTTGCCTTTACTACTGCCGGAAGAGATCTTTTCAAGGAATTGGGATTAAAAACATTTATCAATGCTTCTTGTGTTTGTACCAGCTTAACGGCTTCGTTGATGCCACCAGAAGTTACACAAGCAATCACTAATGGAGCACAGGAGTTTGTATTGCTAAACGATGTTCTGGATAAAGTGGGGGAGAAAATAGCCGGTTTATGTCATGCCGAAGCTGCTACGGTTACTGCCGGTTGCTGGTCGGCACTGGTTCAAGGAACAGCAGGTGTTTTAACCGGAATGGATCGTAAAAAAGTAATGCAGCTACCTAAACTTGAAGGTACCGGTATGAAATCTGAAGTGATTTTACAAAAGACTCATGCTAATGGCTATCACCAGGCTTTATTAAATACTGGAGTTACTTTGGTATTAGTAGAGACCTTTGAAGAGGCTGAAGCCGCAATTAATGAGAAAACAGCTATGTTGTGGTTCTTAAACAGAGAACTGAATGCCGGCAAGATCAAATATGATCAATGGCTTGCTCTGGGTAAAAAACACCATATCCCAACAATGATCGATATTGCCTCTGATGCACACCCGGTTGATAATTTATGGAAGTTTAATGATATGGGTTTTGACCTCGTGGCAATTTCCGGAGGTAAAGCCATGAAAGGTCCTCAAAGTGCAGGAATACTTATGGGTAAAAAAGAGCTGATTGCTGCTGCCAGATTAAGTGCACCACCAAACAGTGGAATATGCCGTGGTCATAAGGTGAATAAAGAAGAGATCTTAGCGATGTATGTAGCACTTGAGCGACATATTAAAATGGATCATGTTAAGGAGTGGAAAATGTGGGAAGACCGTATGGCTGTTGTGGTGAATACGATTAAACCAATTAAGGG
>JBAZHY010000231.1:0-4400 GCA_041652175.1 Pedobacter sp. | reverse complement strand
GTTACAAAATCAGTTGTAGGTAAACTAAAATATATCAAGAAAGCAACCGTAGGCGCTACAACAGCTACTCCTTATGATGTCTTTGGTCTGCAATTAGTATTCCAGTTCAATTGCAGGGATTTTGGTATCACAAGCACAAGCATTTCAGATAAAATTGAAATTCAGTGTAATGTTAATTTCAATAATAAGTAAGTACAATAAATCTACGTAGACTAAATCAAATCAAGATGAAACGATCAGTAATATTTACAATGTTGGTCTTCACAATTATATTAGGCTTCAGTGCTTGTTATAAAGATACTATCCTTCCTGAAGGTGCGGTTGATCCTGACGGTCCGCCACAAGCAGTTAGTTTTTCAGCAGATCTTGCACCTATCCTTAACACCAAATGTGCATTGACCGGATGTCATGCTTCAGGCTCTCAACATAAACCCTGGTTGAATACAGGTATAGCTTATCAGAATATTGTTAATGGGGGTTATGTTAACACGACAGTGCCTAAAGAAAGTATTTTATATAAGATGATAAACGGAGAAATGAAAGAATACATGCCTTCGGCTGTAGACAGACAGAAAGTTTATGATTGGATAAGAAATGGAGCACCAAATAATTAAGTGACCTTAAAGATAATCACATGAAAAGTTTTCTAAATATATTAAAAAGATGCCTTGCGTTAGCTGTTTATATCATTGTTTATATGTCAATGTCAGATACGGCTTTACAGGCGCAAGATAAAAAAGCTGTACTGGATAGTACTGCCGTTCAGGATACAGCAGCTCAGGACACTTCTGAAGCACTTGCTCCCAAAAAGATCAAACCGGTTAAAAATACCTTCGAGAGTATCTGGATCATAGATAATCAAACCGTATTGGTTCCTATAAAAGGTACATTTGAAATGGATATTCAGCACCGCTTTGGGGTTGTAAATAATGGGTATAAGGATTTTTGGGGATTTTTTGCTCCTTCAAATATTCGACTCGGTGTAGCTTATGCCCCTGTTAACAAGCTTAATCTTGGTCTGGGTATAACCAAAGGTAATATGTTATGGGATGGAAGTGCAAAGTATTCTATCATTACACAAACTCCAAAAAAATATCCGGTAAGTATCAGTTTTTATACCAATGCAGCATATGATACCAGAAAAGATGATGATGGAACCCTGTTTAAACATGAAACCGACCGTTTTTCCTATTTTAACCAGTTAATAATTGCCCGTAAGGTTACAGAGAAACTATCGCTGCAGGTGGCACCGGGTTTATCACATCAAAATGCTGTTAATGGCTTTTATACCAAAAATGATAGCACAGGTCAGGAGATCTTCAGGGAAATGAAATGGGACCATTTTTCTGTAGCTGTATCAGGCAGGTATAAGCTAACAGAAGTGACCTCGCTTATGATAAACTACGATCAGCCTATTACCAGACATGCCACCCGAAATCCGGATCCGAATTTATCATTTGGACTTGAATTTAATACCAGTAACCACTCCTTCCAATTGTTTTTTGGAAACTATAGTTACCTGAGCCCTCAAAGAAATAATATGTTTAATCAAAACAGCCCATTTGGGTATGACGACAAAACCAAAACCCATTCAAATTTGAAAACGGATAACCCTGATACTACAAAAGATGAAGGTACCAGAGTTAAAGGCGGACAATTTGTGATCGGATTTAATATTACAAGATTGTGGAACTATTAAGACTGTAGATCCTTATTAGTAAGCGTAAAAACCTTTAATCATCGATTAAAGGTTTTTTTATTAATTTGCTTTGTGGTCTGATTTGGCAATCTGCATAAACCTTAACGAATGTCTTTAAAGAGAGCTAAAAGCTATAAATTCTATGTTTTTAAATCATATCGGGTAAAATATTGACAAATGAATACGGAATGCACCTGCCGGCAATAAACAGGCTTCAAAATATCAAAAACAATTATTCATCACCATTAAAAAAATAATAAATAAACGGATGAAAAAGAGACATATCTTACCTTTACTGCCTGCTCTTAATCTATTTATAATTTTCTCTCTCGTATTCTCAGCCTGCTCAGGTCAGCCGGAGAAAAAGGAAAATACTGCAGAACAAATAAACCTTCCTGAAAAATTTTTACCCAAGCCCCCTTCTTCCTATTCTGATACAGTGGTAATCAGTTCTCCGGGAGTCATATTTTATGATTCCGATTCCCTGCAGCTGATAAAAACAAAGGCAATTAATAAAGAGATGGTTTATGAGAGCATGGTTCATGATTGTTTTTATCAAATGAGAAATGCACATGCTGTCCTTAAACAATACTGGCCCCGGTTAAAAGTAATTGACACATCAAAAGCCAGATATTTATTATTTATCAAGGACGATAAGAGTAAATTTTACATTGATCTCAATACCAAAAATGATATGTGCGGGATGTTTATGTTTGATGGGAAAAAAGATCCGGAGCTGGCTGACATGACTAATGTAGATACAGCACTTGGATTTTATTTTAAAAAATAACAGAATTCACTATTCCTGATTTGATATAAGATGGCAGTGTAAAATGTAATTCTATTTCACTCTTATTCTCATATAAGGTCTGAAAAAAAAGAGTTGAGGATATGATTTCTCATTTGTACAGGAGAGCCGATGCAGTTTAAACATGATCCGGAAATATAATTGCATGTCTGCTCAGGCTAATTATTTTCCGGGTAATGATCGGGTTTTTATGTCAGCAGAATAGTAAAATCCCTGAATAATGACGACATTTGCCCTGGTTAATATTGAAAGCAAATGTCTGATGCCCTGACAGGAAATTCATTAAATAATTCTGATACGATCATTGCCCTTGCTACCCCTTCGGGTGTTGGAGCAATTGGAGTAATCCGTCTTTCCGGACCGGAAGCGATTAGTCTGGTGAATGAGGTATTTAGCGGAAAAGACCTGAGCGTTCAGCATAGCCATACCATTCATTTTGGAACGATCAGGGATGGCAGGCAAATTCTGGATGAGGTATTGGTATCCATCTTTATCGGACCGAAGTCATATACCCGTGAGAATGTAGTGGAGATCTCGACACACGGTTCTGCCTTTATTATTGAAAGTATTATTAAGCTGCTGATCCGAAAAGGGGCGAGACCGGCCAATCCGGGGGAATTTACTTTAAGGGCTTTTTTAAACGGACAACTTGATCTGTCGCAGGCAGAAGCAGTGGCCGATCTGATTGCTTCCAATTCCCAGGCATCCCATCAGGTGGCAATGCAGCAGATGAGGGGTGGTTTTTCATCCGAATTACAGCATCTGCGTGATCAGCTGATCCATTTTGCGTCTATGATTGAGCTGGAGCTTGATTTCGGGGAAGAAGATGTTGAATTTGCCAACCGGGATGATCTGAAAGCTTTAATTTATCAGATTAACCGTATTCTGCATAAGCTGATTGTTTCATTTGAGCAGGGTAATGTGATGAAGAACGGGGTTCCTGTGGTTATTGCCGGCAAACCCAATGTGGGTAAGTCGACCCTTTTGAATGCCCTGTTAAACGAGGAAAGAGCCATTGTTTCGGAGATTGCCGGTACCACCCGCGATACGGTGGAAGATGAAATAGTTATTGGCGGTCTGCGTTTCCGGTTTATCGATACAGCCGGTATTCGCGATACTGAAGACATTATTGAAGCAAAAGGGGTAGAGCGTACCCATGAAAAGATCAGACAGGCAAAACTGATTATCTATCTTATCGATCCTGCTCAGGATATTGATGAGATTAAGGAGCAGATCAATTATCTGGATAGCTTAGGGATTCCTTTTTTAACAGTGGTGAATAAGAAAGACCTGCTTACTGCTGAATTAGAGAATAAGTTATCAGTTATCAGTAATGAACGCTCATCCGACGATCCAGACAAGGGGCAACCCGATAGCAATCGGGTGACAACAGACCATATTATTTTCATTTCTGCCAAAAGCAAAACCGGTATTGAAGAACTTAAATCTGAGATTCTACGAAAAGTAAATCTGCATGCCATCAATACCGATGATGTGCTGATTTCCAATATACGTCATCTTGAAGCTTTGCAAAAAACACAGGAATCCTTAAACAAGGTGTTGGAAAACATCGATCATCCGGTGACATCCGATTTTCTGGCTATGGATATCAAGCAGGCGCTGTATTATCTGGGAGAGATTACCGGACAGGTTACTACAGATGATCTGCTGGAGACGATATTTAGTAAGTTTTGTATCGGAAAATAGGGAATAATACTGTATAAGCCGGGACATTCGCTCCAGCGGAGCCGTTTGTGACGGCAAAGATATAAATGAATTTGAAGGCATCAGCGCAATCACCGGAATCTGTAAAAAGATTGCTGCCCATTATTCTAGCTACTGCCATTTTTATGCAGATGCTGGATTCTACCATTCTGAATACTTCCCTGCCTG
>JBAZHY010000230.1:0-4420 GCA_041652175.1 Pedobacter sp. | reverse complement strand
GACAGTCCGGAAATGTTCAATTTTATCAATACTCTTATTCCCTGATTCCAGTCTCCTTTACCGATAGAAAAATGATTACTTTTGAATATGAAGAATAATAAAAATATGAAACCCGCATTTTTCACTCTATTCATACTGCTTATTGCAAGTGCCGGAATCAAAGCTCAGGGAATTAATCCGAGACAATCATTAGATAAAAGAGATACCTGGACGCAAAAAGACCTTATGCAACCTGCCGACCTTGCTGCCTCTCTGGCAAATACAAAAGCAAAGCAAGCCTATATTTTTAATATCGGAGTAGTAGAGGACATTAAAGGTGCTAAAAATGTTGGCGGAGCAAGCGAAAAAGCAAATCTTGAGAAATTCAGACAAGAGTTATCAAAACTTCCAAAGTCTGCTCAGGTTGTAGTTTATTGTGGTTGTTGCCCGTTTGAGAAATGTCCGAATATCCGTCCAGCATTTAATCTGATGAAAAGCATGGGTTATACCAATGGTAAACTGCTGAACATCCCAACTAATTTAAAGCAAAACTGGATTGATAAGGGCTATCCCTTAGCCAAAAAATAAGTCTGGTAAAAAGAGCCGAAAGAACCTGCTTCACTTGATCTGATGCAGGTTTTTTTATTTCAAAAGCAAAAGAAAATCTCATTTATCTATTACTATTCGAGAATCATAACAGTATTTTACATTACCCAGAACCTGCTTATTTACAAATCAGATGAGCAATATTTACACCATTCAACAAGACTTCAAATTCAGTTCTTCTATTTTTTTGCTGTTCAGATTCAGGACAGCTTACTCCTTCTTTGCAAGAGTTAATCAGGCGACTCTTACCATAATATCGAACCTCAATCTGTTTTTTGTCTATTCCTTTAGATACAAGATAGTTGCGGACAGATTCCCCCCTTCTGAGTGAAAGCTTATTGTTATATTCTATGGAGGCTCTGCTATCGGTATGGCTTGCAGATAAGATCCTGGTCTCCGGATTTTTCTTCATTAGTTCAGCAATACGGTTAAGTATTAAAGCAGCATCCGGCCGGATATCAGCACGGTTGAGATCATAATAGACGTTTTCAAAAGTAAAGTTCTTCTTTAATACTTTACAACTATCAATTGCTGAATCCAATGAATTATCCATCTTATTCAAACTTCTAACAACATTAAGCGTCGTATCAGCAGAAATACTACCGGTTCCGGAATGCAACTGACGGCCTACAGTAGGCATATTGCTTTTCTTCAATTCATGATTGGATTCCCTGAGGATAGACATAGTAAATTCTCCGGATCTATCGGTTGTTACGGTATCAATATTCTCGTTCTTTTGAATAAGGTCAGATTTTATACGCTCAAACTGATAAATATCATCATTCCCCCTTCGGTTGGAACTAAAGAACCCCGACTTCCCTTCTTCATCCTGAATGAATCCAAAGTCATCGCCTGATGAATTAATTCCTGCTCCCATATTACGCGGGACTCCCCTTACTTTCATGTCTTTTAAAACCACCCCGAAGATATCCAGTCCGCCAAGGCCGGGATGGCCCGTAGAAGAGAAATAGAGTTTTCCATTATTATGCAGGTAAGGGAATTGCTCATTTCCTTCAGTATTAATTTCCGGACCAAGGTTTACAGGCTTACTCCATTTCTCACCCTCACCCCTCCGTAAACAATAATACAGATCTGTGCCACCAAAACCATTGGGCATATCTGAAGCGAAGATCAGCATTTTTCCATCCGGTGATATTGCCGGATGTCCGGTTGAGTATTCATTATTATTAAAAGGAAAAGGAGTGATTCTTTCCCAATCTTTGCCGCTGGCAGTTAACAGGTTCAGCTTATTGATGCCCGTTTTACTTTGTGCAGGCCTCCCTGAAATATAGCTATTTCTGGTAAACATGAGATTTCCCTCAGGTAAAAGTACAGCAGGACCCTCATGGTAGGTACTTCTCACTTTTCCTTTTAATAAATAAGGTTCATCCTCATTCCGAGGATCCTTTTTGCCTGATGACTTCAGTAAACCGATTAATGAATTATTTCTTGTTTCAGAGGGGAATATAAATTTATTTTCTTTTTCTATCTCATCTATCGGAGTATGAGGAGGTTCAATCTCCTGAATACTCTTCAGATCATCCAGTATATATATATCTGAGTAAGATGATCTGTCCCATTGAAACACGAACCGGGTATTCTGCGTTCGGTTTGATATAAACAGAAGGCCATTTTTATAATAAATCGGTGAGTATTCTGAATCTTCAGAATTGATATTCAGGAATTTGATCTTATAATTTCCTGTATTAGCCTGCATTAATTTAAAATCTGCTTTAGAAAAAGCATCTGCCCTGCGATCAGTCGGTCTCATAACAGCGTATTTGCTGTACCACTGCTTCGACTCTTCATATTTTTGCTTGTTGGCAAGAGCCTCTGCAAAATATAATGCCCATTCTGGTCTGATATTTTTCTGCTTACATAATTCTCCGTACCAATATAAAGCTTCATCGTAGTTTTTGATTTTACGATTACTTCCGGCTATCATTTCCAGGGCACTTACATTGTGAGGATCTTTTTCGAGTACTCTCTGAAGCACTTTGATGGCATCGGTGAAACGAAGATTCTGATATTCAATTGTAGCCCTTCTTAATAAAGAATTATTCTTTGCCAATTGAGATTTTGCAGGCTGCAGAGTTCCTATTATCAGGCCTATGGTAAATATTAAGTTGAGTTTCCTGAACTTTATCATTTTGTATGCAATTTAGAAATATCTGGGTGATAATGTTTTACTCCGATCAGATGAAAACTCATACCTCAGCATAAATTCATGGCTGCCAGAATTATAATTCCGTAAAGCAGTTATACTTTTATCATACGCATAGCCCAATCTGATTTGGGGCGTAATTCTGACTTCAATAAGTGCAGAAATATCTGCACCAGTTTTGTATCCGGCCCCGATTGCGATCATCTGCTTAATCCAGAGTGTTGCATTTATATCCCCCTGAACCGGTGCCCCTCTAACCTCTTTAAAAATTATCGAGGTCTTCAGGTCAAGGTCGGTACCCACAGGAAATACGTAACCGCTTGTTAAGTAGACATGAGCTCTTTGTCTGGCAATAATATCATCTGTATCGATCGCATGTATATTCAGTCGGTTCGCAACAAAATCAAGTACAGAAAAGCCTATGTAAAAACGCTCAGTATTATAATAGATGCCGGAACCGAAATTAAAAAGGGATTTATTCACATCCGAACTAAACGCCTGATCAGGAATAGAAGCGGAAGGATCAGGATTTACACTCGAAAACGCGGCATAATGGTTATTCATACTACCCTGTAAACCAAATGAAAAACTTCCCTTACTAAGCGGAATACGATATGCTCCACTCAATATAAAGTTGGTTGAATTGGTAATTCCAGCTTTATCACTGCCTACCTGAAAACCAAGGCCAATACGCTCAGAAGAGAGAGGAGCATCCATAGTAAATCTGACAGTTTTAGGTGCCCCTTCAATTCCAACCCATTGATTTCTATACAGAGCGGTTGCAGCTACAAGATTCCGGCTACCGGCGTAAGCAGGATTAAGCACCAGAGAGTTAAACACATGCTGGGAAAACTGAGCATTTTGCTGGGCAGCAACAGTTCCGTTCAGTGTAAAAAAAGTAATTAATATAAGTACAGTTCTATTTATTCTGCGCATCTCAAAATAATCTAAACATTACCTGTTCACAGTAATAAAGCCAGTCTGTTTGTCTTTTTTATCTATAATGATGATGTAATAATAGGTCCCATCAGGTATACCACTTGCCTGAAAAAAGCCCTCGCTAACCTCACCTCCCCAATCATTTTTATAATCCTCTGACCTGTAAACACGATTTCCCCAGCGATTGAAAACCTCCAGAGACAAGCGCTTCCCACCGGTATTCTGAATAACAAACTTATCATTAATACCATCACCATTAGGAGAGAAGCCCTGTGGCACATATGTTGGAAGAAGTTCAAGTTTAACCGGTGTACTCTCCAGAGGACTCACATCACCCGAGTTTAAAGGATCGGGTTTTAAACCATTGGTAGAAATATCATTTACTTTATCACCGGTAATGTGGGATGTTCCTTCGGCAACCGCCGAATTCAGAAATGTCCCGCCTGCGAGTAATAGTCTTACATTAATATTCAGCTCAATTCTGGCTTCTTCACCTCCAACAAGTTTGCTTGTATTCAATAAAAGTCCGGAATCATTGATCCCTGTAAAACCGGTATTAACACGCAGGTTACCATTTGCATTTATTGATTTTACTTTGAATTCGGCTCCATTAAAAGCAAGGGCCAGATTATCTTTTACACTGACTTTATCCAGATCATTTGTGCCGAAATTCACCACTGTGAATATGAACTTAAGATCATAAGTTCCATTAAGATCAGGCTTTAAAGAAGC
>JBAZHY010000229.1:0-4438 GCA_041652175.1 Pedobacter sp. | reverse complement strand
TGGAGTTTAAAACCCTTTTTCCAAGTGTTCTAAACTCCAGTTCCGCAAAAAGAGGTTCCAGAACCTCCCGGTTTGGTTCATCAACGTGAAGCGCATCTACATCAAGCTCAACGGGGGCATTAAGCATGATGGTAGCCAGTTTTTTGGAAATTAAACCCTGTTCAGCAAAAGTTTCTACGTTTTCACGTAGTTTTCCTTTTAGTTCATGGCTGTTTTTAATGATATTCTCCATTGATCCATATTGTTTGATCAATTGCTTGGCTGTTTTCTCACCAATACCCGGAATACCCGGAATATTATCCACCGCATCTCCCCAAAGTCCAAGAATATCAATCACCTGCTCAACCTGCTCAATCTCCCACTTTTCAAGAATCTCTTTTACACCCTGAATTTCTACACCATTACCCATTCGGGCTGGTTTATAGATAAAAATATTTTCAGAAACTAATTGTGCATAATCCTTATCAGGTGTCATGCAGAATACTGTAAATCCCTCTTTTTCAGCTTTTTTAGCCAAAGTTCCGATCAGATCATCTGCCTCATAGCCATCAGAGAAAATAACGGGTATATTAAAACCTTCAATCAGTCTGATAATGTAGGGAATAGCTGCTGATAAGTCTTCGGGCATTGCCTGCCGGTGTGCTTTATAATCACTGAAATCGGTATGCCGTTCAGTTGGAGCGTCTGTGTCGAATACTACTGCCATATGGGTAGGGTTTTCCTTTTTCAAAACCTCCAGTAAAGTATTGGTAAAGCCCATGATTGCTGATGTATTCAACCCGGAAGAAGTAAATCTGGGACTCTTGCTCAGCGCAAAATGAGCGCGATATATTAGTGCAAAAGCATCTAAAAGGAATAGTTTTTTCATTATTTTCTTTTGTTTCTATTTATCAGATAGTGTCTTTGACAATTAATCCCTGAGGGTGCCTAATTGTAAAAACCACATCTGATGCCTGAAATAAATAATCATTGTATACAGGCCGATTAATGATCATTCTAATCATTTCGGCTTTATTGATGTATAATTTATCTGGCTATGCAACCTTCAATATGGTCGTTTATCATTCCTGTTGCCTGCATATGGGCATAACAGATGGTAGTTCCGAAAAATTTAAATCCTCTTTTTTTCATATCGGCGCTGATACGATCGGAAAGTTCTGTTCTTGCAGGAAGTTCCTTTAAACTTTTCCAATTGTTAATGATCGGTTTTTTATCCGGCAGGTATCCCCAAATGTAATCAGAGAATGAACCAAATTCTTTTTGGATTTCAAGAAATAGCTGTGCATTTTTTATAGCTGCTGTGATTTTGAGCCTATTTCTGATAATACCCTGATCCTGCAATAATTGCTCGATATCGTTTTCGGTAAAGGCCGCTACCTTAAGGGCATCAAATCCTGCAAAGGCACGTCTGTAATTTTCGCGTTTTTTCAGAACGGTAATCCAGCTTAAGCCTGCCTGTGCGCTTTCCAGAACCAGGAACTCAAACAAGGTTTGATCATCATAAACCGGTTTACCCCATTCCTGATCATGATAATTGATATATAAAGGATCGGTTCCGCACCATCCGCACCTCAGAATGTTTGACTCCTGCTTCATTGTGTTGATTATGTAATGAAATCTAATAAATTCTTTCGGATTATTGAGTGTTCAATTCGTCCCAGTATTCTACTGCCCTTCGATAATGTGGAATAACAATTGATCCTCCAACAAGGTTGGCGATCATAAATATTTCATTCATTTCATCGCTGTTTACACCTTCTTCATAACATTTACCAAGATGGTATTTAATGCAATCGTCGCAGCGTAAAACCATTGATGCAACCAATCCGAGCATTTCTTTAGTCTTCACATCCAGCGCTCCGTTGGCATAGGTGGTAGTATCCAGTGCAAAAAAACGTTTGATATTTGTGTTGGCAGTCTCCATGATACGATCATTCATTTTACTGCGATAACTGTTGAATTCTTCAATCCTCTTTCCCATATCTTCAGGTTTGGTTTTTATTGGTTTAACGGATTTCGGGGCTAGAGTTCAAGCTCAATTGCAGGGTCCCAGAATATTTTTTTAAAGTTTACGACTTTATCGTCCTCAATTTTTATGCCTTCATTTTCAAGTAATTGCTGCATCAGATCGGGGCTTCCAAAGTGAAATTTTCCGGTTAACATTCCGTTTCTGTTTACTACTCTTTGTGCCGGAACGGGGGGATAGGCAGTATGGGCGGCGTTCATGGCATACCCAACCATTCTTGCTGATCCCTTTGTTCCAAGGTAAGAGGCGATGGCTCCATAAGAGCTTACCCTTCCTTTGGGAATTAATCGTACCACCTGATAAACCTGATCATAAAAACTGATATCTTCCATTTATTCAAAAGTGAATTTCAGATAATTGATATTTTTATTTTGAGCAAGATACTTCTTCTCGTAATATGTTTTTATTGAAAGGACTTCATCAGGCGGTTGAGAAGCATAGAGATCGTTCGTCTGGACATGTGTGCTCAACCCAAGTTCTTTAACCTTTTCTTTCGTGTAAGTATATAAAAGATCGCTATCGGTCTTGAGATGAACTATACCGCCTTTTTTAAGAATGCTTTTATATTTTTCCAGAAAACGTGGAGAAGTCAGACGTTTTTTTTCACGACTGATTTGCGGCTGAGGATCAGGAAACGTAATCCAGATTTCATCTATTTCGTTTTCAGAAAAATAATCAAGAAGGTTTTCGATCTGAATCCGCAGAAAAGCAACGTTAGGAATGCTTTCCTCTATAGCAGTTTTTGCGCCTCTCCATATACGATTACCTTTATAATCTATTCCTATAAAATTCTTTTGAGGATATAACTTTGCTAAGTTAACCGTATACTCGCCCTTACCACATCCCAATTCCAGAATCAGGGGATTGCTGTTTTTGAATTGAAGCTTTGTCCAGTTTCCTTTCAGCGGTTTTCCGTTCTCGAGCTCAATAACATTTTCGAAAGTTGCGATTTCTGCAAACCGCCTAAGTTTATCCTTACCCATTTCTTATAATAAAGCCTGTAAAAATAGTTTTATCTTTGCTTCCTTAGTCTATAATATTGGAAAAAGCTGCTAAAATATATATTGCCGGCCACCGTGGAATGGTGGGTTCTGCTATTCATAGGAAACTTGAAAGAGAGGGCTATCATAATCTTTTATTAAGAACCTCCTCGGAACTTGATTTAAGGAATCAGAAGGCGGTTGCCGATTTTTTTGTTACTGAAAAGCCTGATTATGTTTTTCTGGCAGCTGCAAAAGTGGGGGGAATTGTTGCAAACAGTACCTACAGGGCTGATTTTCTGTATGAAAATCTTTCCATACAGAATAATGTGATTCATCATTCTTATTTGAACGGTGTGAAGAAACTGATGTTTCTTGGTTCAAGTTGTATATATCCTAAGTTTGCTCCACAACCATTAAAAGAGGAATATCTGCTGACCGGCTTATTAGAGCCTACTAATGAGCCTTATGCAATTGCCAAGATTGCAGGTATAAAAATGTGTGAAGCTTACAGGGCACAGTACGGATGTAATTTTATCTCTGCGATGCCCACCAATCTTTATGGATTTAATGATAATTATCACCCTCAGAACTCTCATGTTCTGCCGGCTTTGATACGGAAGTTTTATGAAGCGAAAGTAAATGACCTGGCAGAGGTGATTATTTTAGGTACCGGAAGTCCGCAGAGAGAGTTCTTATTCTCCGATGATCTTGCTGATGCCTGTTTTTATCTGATGCAGAATTATGATGAAACTGAATTCATTAATATTGGTACAGGTAAAGATATTACAATAAAGGATCTTGCTTTATTGATAAAGAGAGTATCAGGATATGAAGGCAGCCTTGTTTTTGATACTACCAAACCTGATGGAACACCCCGAAAATTAATGGATGTTTCTAAACTTCATGCCAAAGGATGGGGACATAAAATAGAACTTGAAGAAGGAATAAAAATCGTTTATGATGATTTTGTAAAAAATTACACCTGATCATCGTACAAATAAGAGTTCAATATTTGGGATAAGATATCTGCATAGAAACGAGTGGCAATTTCCGGGTATGTATAATACAGTTCAGAATCCCCATTGCTAATTATGCAAATGGAACATTCGAACTTGCTCTGTGGGTAAATCTTCTGAATCTTTTGAGAAAATGAATCTAAGCTGTTTTCCCGCAAACAAAAAGAGGTGTCTAAATTCTTTAAACACCTCTTTTCATTTAATACGTTTCGCTATCAGGCGGAATGCCGTAATCTGCTAATTCAGGACCATTTTTTTTTTTGTTTTTCGGGATTTTGACTATTCCTGATATTTTATCTAAAATATTGCTGATCAGATCTTTGTTAACAGTGCCTGCAGCTTTTTGCGTAATAAACCCGAGTATCGTTTTAGTCAGCAACCCTGATTTTGGAAATATGAACCTGTTCATTACA
>JBAZHY010000228.1:0-4474 GCA_041652175.1 Pedobacter sp. | reverse complement strand
GAAACCAAAACACGCTTAATATACTTTTAAAAGAAAGCTCTTCAGAAATGGAAGAGGTTGTAGTAGTAGGATACGGTACTCAGCGTAAAGCTACATTAACGGGTTCAGTAGCAAGTATTTCTAATAAAGAACTTAAAAAGAGTCCAACTACAAATTTAAGTAATTCACTTGCAGGATTACTTCCCGGAGTTATTACATCTAATCGTTCAGGTGAGCCGGGAAGAGATAATTCAACAATCCTGATCCGCGGAAGAAGCACAACAGGTAATACCAGTCCACTAGTAGTTGTTGATGGGGTACAGGGCGTTAGCGGATGGGAACGGATTAATCCAAATGATATAGAATCAATTTCGGTTTTGAAAGATGCTTCCGCTGCTATTTATGGTGCACAGGCTGCGAATGGAGTTATTCTTATCACTACCAAGAGGGGTGTTACCGGCAAGCCTTCTATCAATTATTCATTTAATCAGGGTTTGAGCCAGCCAACCAGAGTTCCAAAAATGGCTAGTTCTGCTGTTTTTGGGGAGTTTGTCAATGAACTTCTTGCGAAAGATAAACAACCTCCCCGCTGGACTGAAGCAGAGTTGCAAAAATTCAGGGACGGAAGTGATCCGGTCAATTATCCAAGTGTAAACTGGTATGATGAAATATTAGAAAAGAATACATTCCAAAGTCAGCATAATCTTGCTGTCAGAGGAGGTAGTGATAATACAAAGTACTCAGTGTCTGGGTCATATTCTAACCAAAATGGAATATTCAAAAAAGGAAGTACAAACTTTAAAGCTTACAGTATTCGATCTAATATAGATGCAAATATTAATAAATATATAAAGGTTGGTTTAGACATAAATGCTGGAATTGATGATGGTAATTATCCCACCACCAGTACAACAACAACTTTTGGACGAATGTTGGTTGTTCCTTGGATTCCGGTGTATTGGTCAAATGGTCTTCCTTCAGCCGGAATTGAACGTGGAGATAATCCGGCTGTGATGGTTACTGATGCTTCTGGTTATAATAGTGATGTAATGCAGCGGTTTCAAACTAAAGCCTCATTTGATATTAAACTGCCTTTTGTAGAGGGATTGGGAGTTGATGGCTATTTGGTTTATACAAATAACCAGGGCGTTAATAAACTTTTCCAGAAACCATGGACAGTATATGATTATAATAAAATAACTGATACATATATTCCGATTGGAGGTGGCGGTATTCTACAACCTCAATTAAGACAATCTTATAACAGAAATAGGAGCTCTTTAATGAATTTCCGGATTAAATATGAAAAGAATTTTAATAATCATAGAATAAACACATTCATAGCTGTAGAGCAGGAGGAAGGTAACTTTAATAGTTTTTCAGCTTTCAGAAGAAATTTTTTATCCCCTCAGGTTGATCAATTGTTTGCAGGTAGTCTCGCGGGTCAGGAAGCTACTGGCACCGCATCAGAGGGGGGACGTCAGAATCTTTTTGGACGTTTTGGATATGGATTTAAAGATAAATATCTGATTGATTTCAATTTCAGATATGATGGCTCTGCAAATTTCCCTGAAGGTAACCGGTTTGGGTTTTTCCCCGGGGTCTCAGCAGCATGGAGAATTTCACAAGAAAAATTTATAAAAGACCGGTTTAGCTTTATAGACGATTTAAAATTAAGAGTTTCAAGTGGTAAAATAGGGAATGACAGGGTTCCGGCGTTCCAGTATATTCAAAGCTATAATTTAGGTAATCAGGGGTTTAATTTTGGACAAACTCCAACACAGTCACTCGGTACAACCATGGGTGTTACCCCTAATCCAAACATAACATGGGAAGTTCTGAAAACATCAAACATTGCTATGGATGCTTTGTTCTGGAATGGCTTATTGGGTTTTACGGTCGATTTATTTAAGCAGAAAAGATCTAATATTCTGGCGACAAGGGATCTTGCCGTCCCTGCTTATACAGGTTTGGTATTACCTAGTGAAAATATTGGGATTGTAGAAAATAAAGGGGTTGAAGTAGACTTGTCACACAGAAGAACCTTAAAAAATGGATTTTCTTACAGAGTAGGCGGAAACTTTGCTTATGTGAAGAGTAATGTAATTTACATGGCTGATGCAGCAAATGTTCCGGAATGGCAAAAAGTGCAGGGTAAGGTACTTGGCGCAACAAACTATTATAATGCTATTGGTATTATCAGAACTCAAGCAGAACTGGACGCAATTCCTAAAGTTCAGGGAACAAAAATCGGAGACTTAAAGTATGAAGATGTAAATGGGGATGGCGTTATTACTAGTTCAGATATGATCAGAATGGATCGTACTAATACCCCAGAAATTGTATTTGGAATGAACCTGTCTTTGGATTATAAGAACTTCTCTTTGTTTGCAAATTTTGCAGGGCAATCTAGGGCTTGGCAGTACTATCATGAAAATGGAAGACTTGCAGTAAATACGAGAGAGGAGCTTCTTTTGAACAGATACAGGCCAGGTAGTATGGATTCTAAATATCCTAATTTGCCTTTGCTAGATACTCGTACCGATGTAAGCGGACTTCCTTCTTCTTTCTGGTTAAGGGATGCAACTTTTGTAAGATTGAAAACATTGGAATTGGGATATTCTTTGCCTTCAAGTGTACTTTCCAGACTTAAGATTGCCAGTATGCGACTTTATCTGAATGGAAATAATTTACTTACGTTCGATAAAATGAAGATATATGACCCTGAAGGAAGTGATGAAAGAGGAAATTTTTATCCTCAAAGCAAAATTTATAACCTTGGATTATCCCTTACTTTTTAATAAAAGCGATCATGAATAGCAAAAACTATATAACTCATAAAATGGCCAGGACCGTTTTTAATTACGGAGCAATTTTTATTTGTTCAATAAGCCTGCTTTCTTCCTGCACTAAGGATCCTCTTGATAAGAAACCATTGAGTTCATTCACGGAGGAAACGGTTTGGAAAGATGCAAATTTGATAGAGACTTTTGTCAATAATACTTATAGGATACTCCCAAGTGGATTTTATTATTCAATGACTAACTCACTGTCAACCTTAACAGATGAGAATAATGCACGGGCTAACTCTGCAGCTATTGCTATAAATGCCGGAAATATAACACCGGATGCCTTGGCTGGTCTGGATTATTGGAATGATCCTCAAAGAGGTTATTATAAGGTTGTAACAAAAACTAATATCTTTTTCAGTAAAATAGATGCTTCACCTATTGATGCTGTAATAAAATCCAGAATGACAGGTGAAATGAAGTTTCTAAGAGCATATTCGTATTTCCGTCTTATTAGCTTTTTTGGTGGTGTACCTTTAATTACAAAGCCATTTGGGTTAAATGATGATTTTCAGATACCAAGAAATTCTTATGACGAGTGTATGAAGTTTGTTCTGAAAGAATTGGATGAGGCTGCAAACCTATTACCATTATCATATCCGGCTGCACAAAGGGGTAGGATTACAAAAGGTGCTGTCCTTGCCATGAAGGCCAGAGCATTATTATATGCAGCAAGTCCTCAGAATAACCCTGCAAACGATAAAGTCAAGTGGCAGCAGGCTGCGGACGCTGCAAAAGCGGTTATAGATTTAAATCAGTATTCACTGTATGCTGATTACAAGTCTTTATTTCTTACCACGGCAATGTATAATTCAGAGATTATCTGGAACAGGCCATTCAACTTAACTATAGATCCTGAAAATACTTTTGTTGAGTTAAGCCAATATCCAAATGGTTATGGTGGGTTTGCACAGGTACATCCTTTGCAAAATATTATTGATGATTATGAGACCCTTAATGGAAAACTTCCTAAAGATGATCCCACATATGATCCGCAAAACCCTTATGTTAACAGGGATCCTCGTTTTTATGCGTCTATTCTTTATGACGGTGCACCTTTTAAACATCGGACAGTTGAAACCTTTCTTCCTGGTGGTCAGGATTCTAACGAAGGATCATCCCAACCCTGGAATGCTACTCAAACGGGTTATTATTTAAGAAAGTTCTTAGATGAAAGTATAACAAATCCGGGTGGAGTGAATATTGGAAGCACTCCCTGGACATTTGTTCGTTATGCTGAAATATTACTTAACTATGCTGAAGCTATGTATAATCTTGGTAATGAGATTGTTTGCAGAGAATATATTAATAAAATCAGAAGCAGACCCAGTGTTAATATGCCACCTGTAACTGAAAGTGGAGCTGCCCTATTGGCAAGGTTACAGCAGGAGCGCAGAATTGAGCTGGCTTTTGAAGAGCATCGTTATTTTGATGTGCGCCGCTGGAAAATTGCGCCACAGGTTCTTAATGTTCCCGCCAGACGAATGGGTATCGCCAAAAATATTACTACAGGGAAAAAGACCTATACAGTAATAGATTTTCAGCAGCGTGCTTTTTTTGACAGAAATTACCTGGTTCCTATACCGGCATATGAAATTCAGAAAAACCCAAAATTAGTTCAAAATCCGGGATATAAATAAGAATGA
>JBAZHY010000227.1:0-4482 GCA_041652175.1 Pedobacter sp. | reverse complement strand
GGGCTTCAGGGGGTTAGCTATTCAGATTCCAGAGATGGTTTTCGAATAGCTTTAGGTGTAGCAAAGGGTAAAAAGTAGTATGTTCAGTCTCCTGCGTGGGATTAATGTTCTAAAATAGATCATGCTTTTATACAAGTGCTTTCTATTATTAAATGATAGTCGTACAGTAAGCATTCCGGCAGTAAGAATTAAATTTAATTCAAGTAAGGGATACAATCTACTTTAAGGACACAACTTATAGAAAAAAGTATCATTAATGTAAACAGGAGTATCTGATTAATTTGCTCAGGAAAGTGAAATTTGATTTATGATTAAACCCATTGTTAGAGAATGAAGAATAGATTTCAACGTCGTGATTTTTTAAAAACAGCTATAGTCACCGGAGTTGGTATTGGGATGGCAGGTATATCTCCAATGCTCTTTGCCAGTGATGCTACTCAGAAGAAAGTAAGGATTGGGATAATTGGATTATCCGTTCATACCGAAGCTTTTTCAGAAATGCTTAATGCAGAAGTAGTTGATGCGGATATCAGCGGCTTCAGAGTTGCGGCAATCTATCATCCAAAAGGGAATCCTGATGTGGAGTTCAAAGCAGAGATGCTGGCTGATTGGGCAGTGAAAGCAAAAGGCCGGGGTATTGAGCTGGTTGATTCAATAGATAAGTTACTCGCGATGTCGGATGTGGTAATGCTTGAAACTAATGACGGCAGACCACATTTAGAGCAGTTATTACCTGTTTTCAAAGCGGGAAAACCTGTATTTATAGATAAGCCAATCGGAGCGAATCTGAAAGAAGTTGTAGAAATATTAAATGCTGCAAAAAAATACAAGGTGCCT
Source organism: Pedobacter sp. (assembly GCA_041652175.1). Classification (GTDB taxonomy): domain Bacteria; phylum Bacteroidota; class Bacteroidia; order Sphingobacteriales; family Sphingobacteriaceae; genus Daejeonella. Next base: position 3,645 of record JBAZHY010000227.1, on the reverse strand, counting down.
GTTTTTTCATCTTCATCTCTTCGCTATGTTAGTGGAGCACAGGAAATCCGAAACGGAAAAGTAGGGAAAGTGCTTGGTGCCGAGGCTTATAGCCCGGCCTCGTTGCAGGCTTCTCATACCGATATGTATTGGTATGGAATTCATGGGGTTGAAACATTGTATACCATTATGGGAGGTATTGGTTGTCAAACGGTAACCCGTACTCATACTCAGGATGCGGATGTGATTGTTGGTACCTGGGAAGGCGGACGTATTGGAGTATTCAGAGGCTTAAGAGCCGGATCCAGAGGTTATGGAGGAACGGCATTCGGAGAGAAGGGTATTGCAAATGTTGGGACATTTGAAGGTTATCGACGGTTGCTGGTTCCTGTTACAGAATTCTTTCGCACCCTTAAATCTCCGGTTGATCTCGCTGAAACACTTGAGATCTATGCTTTTATGGAAGCAGCTGATGAAAGTAAAAGACTTGGGGGTATTCCTGTGACTTTGGCAAGTGTGCTGGCAAAAGCGAATAGCCACAAATGATTTCTGATTATTTCATTAAATAAGATATAAATAAAATAACAATTTCTAAATTTTAAACATTCAGCATTTATGAAAAAGTATAATGTAGGTATAATTGGTTATAGCTGGGTTGCTACAGCACATATTACAGCTATTAATAAAAGTCCAAATGCTCAGGTTACAGCTATTTACTCATCGCGCCCGCATGATGATGCAGCTGAAAGTGAAAGGTGGGGTTCCCCGATCAAAACCTATACCGATTTAAACGCGATGCTGTCTGATAAGAGTATTGACGCAGTATCAATCACAAGTTATTCTGATCAGCATGCAGCTCAGGCTATTGCAGCTGCCAGAGCCGGTAAACATATCATTCTTGAAAAGCCTATGGCTCTTTCATGGGAGGATTGTTTAATGATTGAGTCTGAAGTTAAAAAGGCAGGCGTGAAGGTTTGTATCTGTTTTGAGTGTCGTTACTCTAATCAGTTCATGGTTACTAAGGCACTTGTCGATACCGGTTTGATCGGAGATATTCATTATGCTGAGGTTGATTACCTGCACGGACTTGGCCCATGGTATGGTCAGTACCACTGGAATATTAAAAAGGCTAAAGGTGGAAGTTCTATCCTTACAGCCGGTTGCCATGCCCTGGATGCTATGCTTCTGTTTATGGGAACTGATGTTGAGGAGGTTACCAGCTATGAGACAAAGTCTAAAAATCCAATTTTCCAGGCTTATGAATATACCACCAGCAGGGTAAGTATCTTCAAATTTAAAGATGGAAGGGTTGGTAAATCATCAGCAATTATTGACTGTATTCAACCTTATTATTTCCATACCCATCTTTTTGGCAGTGAGGGAAGCCTGCTGGATGATAAGTTCCATTCTGAAAAACTCGGAACAGACCATCATTTATGGAGTTCACTGGCTATGAAGATGCTGGATACAGGTGATGTTGCTGATCATCCTTATCAGGCACAGTTTGATAAATTTTTTGAGTGCCTGCTTGAAGGAGCCGACATGCCTCTCACCAGTTTAAAGGATGGAATAAAAACTCATGAAATCATTTTTGCTGCCGATAGATCTGCTGCAACAGGAAAACCGGTAAGATTATAATATTATTTGATTAGGGGTAAATGAAGAAGACAGCACTTGCAGTAGCCGCGCATCCGGATGATATTGAATTCATGATGGCCGGAACATTAGTCTTACTAAAAAATCAGGGTTATGAGATTCATTATATGAACCTTTCAACCGGTAATTGCGGGAGTTTAGAACACGATTCTTCAACTACTACAGAAATAAGGTTGAAAGAGGCTCAAAATTCGGCAAAGATTTTAGGAGCTCATTTCCATGGCCCGATATGTAATGACTTTGAAATTTTCTATGGCCTCGATCTGCTCAGAAAGTTAACAGGTATTATCAGGAAGGTTAAGCCATCGGTGATATTGACCCACTCGCCATCTGATTATATGGAGGATCATATGAACACCAGTCGTCTGGCAGTTACCGCGGCTTTTATTCGTGGAGTTCCAAATTTTAAAGCCGACCATTCAGCAGTTAATAATTATGATTGTGCTGTTTATCATGCTTTGCCACATTCGCTGTTAGATCCCTTAAGACGGAAGATAATCCCTGAGATTTTTATTGATACCAGTTCAGTGCAGGAAATTAAACGTAAGGCATTGGACGCTCATAAAAGTCAGCAGAATTGGTTGGAAGACAGTCAGAAAATGAATTCCTATATACAGGCGATGGAAAATTTCTCATTAACTGTTGGAACTATGTCTGATCAGTTTGAACATGCAGAGGGATGGAGAAGACATCTTCATTTCGGTTTTTCGGAAGAAGGATTTGATCCTCTGAAAGAACTTGGAGAACGTTATCTGATCAATAAGGATTACAAGTTCGAATAATAAGGCACTAAACTATTTAAGTAAAACAATTTAAAAAAAAATATTATGCGTAAGAAAAGCTCTATTGCTCCGGGTTGGTGGGATTATACCACTTTGGATTTAGGCCAGAAAGTAACTGATAAAATTGCATCGTTGACACCCGAGGAGATGATTGCTATGTCGAGACCAGGTTTCAAGGTAGTATTTTATGATACCATTGAAGAGTTCTATTTAGCTGAAGCCCTGGAATATATAAGTTCCTGGAAGGCTGCTACTGCAGCAAATCCTGTTGGTATTTGCGGGCCAATTGGCCCGACAGAGCAATTGCCCCTGGTTGCAATGCTTGTAAATGAAATGGGATTATCCCTGAAGCATGCACATTTCTGGTGTATGGATGAGTGGGTAATTGATGGTAAGGAAGTATCCGAAGATCATCCTTTATCTTTCAAAAGGGCTTTCAAATCATTGTGTTTAAACAGGATTCGTAAGGATCTGGTTATGCCGGATGAAAATGTGCATTTTGCAAAAGCAGATACTTCTGAGTATATTAATAGCTGGACAAAAGCAAAATGTGCAATTATGCAGGGCGGACAAGGGGATGTTAAGCATTGGGCATTTAATGAGCCGCCGATGCGCGAAGGCAAATATATTGATACTCCGCCAACCGTTGAGGAATATAGGCAATTAAGTACCCGTGTTCTTGATCTTCATCCGATAACTATTGCTCAAAACTCAAGATTACATTGCGGTGGTAATGCACCAACTATTCCGACTCAGGCAGTATCGGTAGGTCCTAAAGAAACCTGGCAGGCAGAGAAGGTTTCGATCTGGCATGCGGGTGCACATGATAATCCTTTTGGACAAAGATTAACAACTTATATGATTTCCAATAAAATTCCTGATGTATCTGTTCCTATGTCTGTACTGGCAGATCATCCAAATGTTCAGTTCAACTTTTTGAGGGCAGGATTAGGAACTTGTTCAGTTGAAATGCATTAATACGAATGATGTATTTACCCGAAAATAATATTTAATAAAAAGACGATGAATCAACTCAAAGACCTAAGAAAATTATCGGTGCGACCTGTTTTTCTTAATGGCAGTTATGTTTTAAAATTGGTTGCACCTGCACTTTTAATCTCTGTGATAATTTTTTTGGGGAGCTGGGTACAAAGTTCAAAATTTGAACTTAGACCGGGTGATAAAATTGCAATTATCGGGAATGGACTGGCTGATCGTATGCAGCATG
>JBAZHY010000226.1:0-4489 GCA_041652175.1 Pedobacter sp. | reverse complement strand
ACTTGAAACAATGGGTACAGTTAATGGTATTGAAGTAAGCCCTGATAATAAATATCTCTATGTTAATGAGTCAGTACAACGTAAGGTTTGGAAATATGATCTGAATGCTAAGGGCGAAATCAGTAACAAACGTCTGATACATGAGTTTCCTGACTTTGGCATGGATGGGATGCGTTGTGATGCTAAAGGGAATTTATATATAACAAGACATGGAAAAGGTGCAATAGCCATTCTTTCACCGGACGGAAAACTTTTAAGGGAAGTCCCGACTATTGGAAAACTAACCAGTAATATTGCGTTTGGTGGAAAAGATGGTCGTACCGTATATGTAACGCTTCAGGATAAAGGTAATATCGAAAGTTTCACAGTTGAAACTCCGGGTCGTGAATGGAAAATGTTAAAAAGTAAATAATAGTAATTTAATTAATCATAAATAAAATGAAAACACAAAGAAGATCTGTATTGAAGAAATTGTTTGCTTCAGTAGTTGGTGTAACAGGAATAGGAATGGTAGCTAATGCTAAAGCAGCAGAGTTTGCTCCCGAAAAAGAGGCTGGAAATATTACCGAATTTCAGAACGTTCCTTTGTTCTCCGGACATACTATTCATAATGGTCTGGTTTATATTGCTGGAAAGGGAGCTCATACCGATCCGTTCGATATTAAATCACATACAGAGATAGTTCTCAAAGAATTGGAAAAGGAATTAATTAAAGCAGGATCATCAATGGAAAAGGTATTGAAAGTAACTGTTTACCTTAATGATATCGCCGATTATAAAGGCATGAATGAGGTTTACAAGGGTCGCTTTGGTAGCAAACCACCGGTTCGTACTACCATTGCTGTTGCCAAGGGTGGTGTTCCGGGAGATTCATTGGTAGAGATGGATGCGATTGCATACTTATAATTTCAGGTAAACCTGTTAATTAATTTTTACAGCCAATACAGATAATTAATCTTGTGTTGGCTGTAAGATTGTAAATGCCTGTCCTGATCATTTCTTCAGGCCTAATAGTATTCCCTGCAATTTTTTGAATATAAATATGTTAAGTCAATGCTACAAATTATTGATACGTAGCTTTTGAATATCAATTAAAATGATGAAATATAGTTTCTATACATTGTTATTGCTGGGAGGGATAAGTGTTTTCATCCTTTCCGCTTCAACTAATTATAAATCAGGCATTAGCCGCGATCTGACCGACACCGTTAAACAGGAGCTCTGGTTAGCCCCTTCATGGGCTGATACTGTCAAAAGTCCGGTAAAAGTTTCTCCTGAAAATATAGCCAAAGGTGAGGAGATGTATAATATGTACTGTTTTTCATGTCATGGTGATACTGGTTATGGTGACGGGCCTGCGGGTGGATCTATGGGAGTTAGGCCTGCTAATTTTCATGACCAGAGAGTGATTAAGCAGAAGGATGGAGCATTGTTCTGGAAGCTGACCAATGGGAAGGGGAATATGCCTCCGTTTAAAGAAATTTTAACAGTTGAACAGCGCTGGCAAATGATTCAATGGCTAAGGGAATTGGGTAAACAACAATAGTTAGCTTTGATGAAAATATCTTTTAAATTTCTGTTTATTTTCGTTCTGATCATACAAAGCCCTTCAATCATTGTTGCTCAACCTAAACGCCCGGCTTCTGTTCAGTTAATTCCTAAAGCTCTAAGACCTGATATTGGTGTAGAAAAATACATGCCCGTAGCTTCAAAAGCAGTCAGGTTGCTCTTTGATCCAAAGTCGGGGTTTTTATACTACACTGATTTTACAGGCGGGGTTTACCGGGTTAATACAAGCTCAGGAAAACCCGAATCAGAACTTATTTTAGGTGCAGCCGACCATGGAATAACCCGGTTACAAGGAGCGGTATTCTCCGGAAAATATTTATTTCTATGCGGTAACATCAGTGTGAACAATAACAAGGGTACTAAAGGCCGCATGGTTCGCTATGATATGTCGGACAACCGAAAACCTGAGATGTCGGTGGTATTTAATACAGTTGAATATGGTACAAATGCGACAACCTTTGATCATGGATGGAATGCTCTGGAAGTTAGTGCAGACGGTAAATATATTTATGTAAACACAGGTGCACGTACGGATCATGGTGAAGTACAGGATAACAAGGGTGCTTATCCAAATGCACGTGATAATGCACTGACTGCAAAAATATTCAGATTTCCTGCTGATGCGAAAGATTTAGAACTTCCTAATGATCTGGGAAAGCTAAAATCTATGGGATATATTTATGCTGAAGGCATTCGTAACGCATATGATATCGCTTTTGATGGGAACCAGAATTTATTTGCTGTAGTTAATTCATCGGATTATGACCATAATGAAGATATGTTCTGGGTTAGAGAGGGGAAGCATTATGGATTTCCCTGGGTTATGAGTGGAATTGATAATCCTCAGCAATACCCTGATTGGAAGCCCAATCCCGATACCGATCCATTTATTCCCCGTAGTGCACACGCATGGGCTGTGAGGTATTTCAGAAATGATCCTGAATTTCCAAAGATTCCGGATGGAGTTAGGTTCGCACCCGGAGTTCAGAACCTTGGACCCGATGCTAATGAATACAGAGGACATTCCGGAAAAATACTGGATGGTGATAATACCGGTGTGACAACCAGCACATTTACTCCGCACAGTTCACCTCTGGGTCTGGTCTTTGATACAAAGAAAGTATTATCCGGTGATCTTAAAGGTGATGGATTTGTTCTCAGAAACTCATTAGGTAGCAGATCAAGTATGATGAAGCCATTTACCAATGAAGGCAGGGATTTATTGCATTTAGAGATGAGTTATGATAAGGGAAGCGATAATTATTTTGTGAAAACCTCCCGAATTATGGATTCATTCAATAATCCTACCGATGCAGTTTTAGTGGGGAATGAACTTTATGTGATAGAATACGATGCAAGGGAAGGAAGCATTTGGAAAATTACTTTACCTTCAGATAAGGTTAAAAGAAAAAAGAAAAAATAATATGCTTTAATTCGGTTTTCTATTGTTTTCGAATGCCGATGAAGCTTATTTATCAATATTTTTTGTTTATTTATACTATTAAATTAAAATCATGAAAATAAAATCACTCCTGCTATTTGCTTTAATGTTACTATCGGCAAGTAGTTATTTATCAGCACAAACTATTCCAAAAGATGAACTTATTTTTTTAACATCTGAATGGAAAGGCGAACGCTTTCCTGATGGTCGTCCAAAAGTTTCTGATGATCTGCTGGAAAGAGCAAAAAAAATTGGCCTGGATGATGCCTGGCAAGTGTTAAAAGTATCCGGTTATTTGAATCAGTTTGAACATGGTTGGAAAACGTTGAATGATGAAATTATTACCGGAAGGGTTGTAACAGCGATGTATATGCCAAACCGTCCTGACCTTGAAAAGAACATTAAAGCCAGAGGAGTAAAGCAAGGTCGTGTAGGTAATACCAATACCTGGCCGATTGCAGTGTTAAAGAAGGGAGATGTTTATGTTGCTGATGCATTCGGGAAAATTAACGGAGGTACACTAATTGGAAGTACTCTTGGAAATTCAATTTTTGCTAATTCAGGTAATGGGGTAATTCTGAACGGTGCGGCAAGAGATGTACCGGGACTGGAAGAAATTAAAGGATTCAATGCTTTCGTCAGGGATTTCCATCCCAGTTTCATGGAGGAGATGCTCTTGATGGGCTTAAATACGCCAATTCGTATCGGAAATGCGATTGTAATGCCTGGTGATTTAATAATTGCTGCTAAAATTGGAGTTTTGTTTATTCCGGCACATTTAGCTGAACAAGTGATATCCACAGCTGAATTTGTAGTTAGAAGAGATAAATATGCTTTTGAAGTGATTAAATCTGGAAAATACTCTGGTGGTCAGTTGGACAATGCCTGGACTGAAGAAATGAAACTGGATTTCCTTAAATGGTTGGAAAGACATCCGGAAGAAGGGAAAATGACTAAAGCTGAGCTTGATGTCATTATGAGTAAAAGAACCTGGTAATTGAACCGAAACTAAAACCAAAATAAATTGAAACAATTTAATATTTATTCTGCAGCACTGGGAGTAGCTGCATTATTATTGCTGATCTCATTAGGGATGGCATTTTCAGGTAATTTAGCCGGAGCAGGTCCTTTACTTATTACTTTTTTCTTTTTACTCGCTGTAGGTTTTAAAGGATACAATAGTCTGAAAGGCTTTTCGTATACCATTATGATTTTCGCAGCAGTAACAATGGCATTATATTATCCTCAGTATTTTAAAACCATTGGCGATTTTAAGCTTACTGCATTGATCACTCCACTCATTCAAATTATCATGTTTGGGATGGGTACTTCTATGAGTGCCAAAGATTTTATGGCAGTGTTTAAGCAACCAAAGGGGGTTTTAATCGGTATTATTGCCCAATTCATGATTATGCCAAGTATGGGTTTTATTCTTGCCACATCAACTGATTTCGCTCCGGAAATTGCTGCCGGAATCGT
>JBAZHY010000225.1:0-4491 GCA_041652175.1 Pedobacter sp. | reverse complement strand
TTTTTCAGATCCCATAAAACCTGCATGATCTGCTCTTCCGCTTTTGTTAATTCCTTTATCTCCATATTGTTTCTTTTTAATGTCTGACTTTAATGAATTATACCTGATTCGAATTGGTAATACTAAAATTATAACTAAATAATTAGTTTTACAACTAATTATTTAGTTATAATATGTAAAAGGATATAAGTTACTGTAAATCAGTTTTATAAATTTAATTGAAGGCTTATTTAATAAGATGCTATAAGTTTCTTTGATTGGTGTTTAGCTGAGGTCGGTGTTTTTTATCAATCAATTCCTTTGGTAAAAGGTCTCGTCAATCAATTTTTGTTATTCTGTGAAAATTGAATGAAATTGGCTTCAGGGAAACCTTCATGAATTTATCATCTATGAAAAGAAGAGAATTAATCAAAGGCCTGACATTTTTGCCTTTGGCCGGAGCTGTAGCCGGATCCGCAGAAACGACTTTGGCGGCCGCTCCTGAGTTTATCAAGCCTTTACTGCCTGATGGTCCGCTTACCCCGGGTCCGCAAATATTTCAGTCGATTGGTGTTGAACCGGTAATTAATTGTCGCGGAACATTTACCATTATCGGTGGTTCAATTGAATTGCCAGAAGTCAGAGCAGCGATGGATTCTGCATCCAGACATTTTGTGCAGATGGATGAACTGGCTGATGCGGTAGGGAAGAGGCTTTCTGAGTTAACGGGTGCTCAGTGGGGAATGGTGACTTCAGGTTGTGCTGCAGCACTTAAGATGGCCACTGCGGCCTGTGTAGCCGGTGGGAATCCCGAGAAATTACACCTTATACCTGATCTGAGCAGTTTGGATAAAACAGAAGTAATTATACCTGCCGGGTCATTCAGTGCCTATGATTTTGCCATTCAGAATATTGGGGTAAAAATCATACGGGTTGAAACTATTGAAGAATTAAAAGAAGCTTTAGGGCCTAAAACTGCCATGATCAAACTCAGCGGAGGGAATCTTGTGCCGGGCCCGATGAGTCTGGAGGTGATCGCGGCTCTTGCTAAACCTTTCAATGTTCCGATTTTGGCTGATGCTGCTGCTGAAATACTCACTATTCCGAATGTTCATCTGAAGAACGGGGCAACAATGGTTGCTTACAGTGGAGGAAAGGCCATATGCGGTCCGCAATGTGCAGGACTATTGTTGGGTCCTAAAAATATTCTGATGTCGGCATGGCAGGCGAGTTCACCTCACCATGGTCCGGGCCGCGACAATAAGGTAGGTCGTGAGGAGACTCTGGGCATGCTTGCAGCGGTAGAAACCTGGGTAAAGATGGATCATGCAGCACGAGAGAAGAACTGGATGAGCTGGATGAATTCAATTGCCCGGAGAGTTTCGGGTATCGGGAGTGTAAAAACTGTCATTCGTGAACCGGAAGGTATCAATAACCGGAGTGCCTCATTAACCATTTCCTGGGATCCGGATAAACTTAACCTGAGCAGTACCGAACTGATTCAGGAACTCATCAGCTCAAAACCCAGGATTACTGTGGGTGGAGGAAGAAGTACCGATCCGGAAATGGCTTCAATTTCAATCACTTCGTCACAAATGCAGCTGGGACAGGATAAAATAGTAGGGGATAAACTATTTGAATTGCTTTCAAAGAAAAGAAGTCCTAAAGCTGAGACAGCTATGAAAGCCCCAAATTCGAAGATAAGCGGCCGGTGGGATCTTGAGATCGATTATTTCAGTAGTAAAAGTGATCATATCATTTATCTTGAACAGGATGGAAATTGGCTGAAAGGAATTCATAAAACTGATTTCTCAGTTCGTGAACTCTCCGGAACTATAGAAGGAAACGAAGTCAAATTTCTTAGTCCGGGGCGCCGGCCGGCGGTTAGCTATACCTTTTCAGGTACAATCAGCGGAGAAACTATTTCCGGAAAAATTGATATGGGGGAGTTCCTTACTGCAAACTTTACCGGTAAGAAAAATACAAAAGAACCGGATAGAATACCAATCGTTTTCCCTGAAGGAAGACCAATGGGGAATTGAGTTTTCAGTTGTCACCTGATAGCAATCGGGTGACAACTGAAAATGTATTTGAAGTGAATATCTATTCCGCTTCCCCGTCCTATTGTAGAATTTTACTCAGGATAATTTTCAGTTTTACAGGATCGTCCATATACTTTGCGAGGTTGAACAACTTTACATTCCTGAATTCAACCGGATGGCTTTCACTTTGCAAAGAGATATAACCTTCTTTTAATGCTTTGCCGTCAATTTTAACAGCCGGATCGTAATTGGAAACGCTTCCGCCGCCAATCTCAGGTTTGGTGTATTCGAACACGGTTTTTCCTTCCAGACGATGCCTGATGAGGGAATCTGCCAGAACGACAATTTCAGCTCTGACCCATTGATCTCCATGATAGGTTTTGGATGAGGAATTAACACAGTGCGGTGTAAATAACTGACCATTGATGTGGACATTGGTCCCCGGAGTACAAAGATTTAATGTGCTTCTTTCATCCTTACCATTCCCACCCAAAAACTGGGTTTCCAAAGAGATAGGGAAATCCTGATTCAGACCCATACTTTCAGGCGACTGTCCGTGCAGCATGACACCGCTGTTGCGGAATGCCCACCCCGGCCCGCCGGGGATTTGCTCACCCGTGAAGCGGTATTCAACCACCAGCACATATGCTGAAAAAGGTTTTTTATAGAATATATGTCCGTAACGATCTTTCCATTCTGAATAACCATCGTATGAAACTTTCATTACTCCGTTTTCCACCCGAAAGGTATTGGCATAATTTTCATCCAACGGATGCCCGTTGATTTTCACTTTCCAGTCTTTGAGATCTTTGCCATTGAATAGGCTAGTCCAGCCTTTTTGAGCAAATCCTGAATTAGTGATAATTGCGAGTAAGAGGAATAATACTATTTTTTTCATAAAATTAGATACTTATGGTGTAAAGTGCCCTGTGTTTACCCGGTACACCTGAGGTTTTCAACGCAATTGATCATCCTCCAGTATTTAGGGGATATAAAAAGGGAACTACCTTGTATCTATAACGTATTCAGTATAAACTCCGCGACAGTCCATTTCAAACTCTAAATCCTTGACCGGAGGCCGATTGTAATGCCAGTCAATACCACTTAATGCTGCGCCTCGCTTTACAATTTCGTTAGCCATTACGTGGTGAATGTTATGGATAGTATACAACTGGGTTGCCGTAGAATCTGCCCAGCTAAAGCCAAGACCAGCCATTCGACGTTCCATCTCATTAAGCACCCAGCGTCCCTTTTTCATTAAGCCCTCCTGGGATATGTCCCCAAGACTAATACTGTGTGTACGATAATCACTCTTACCCTCCGGAGCTTCAGCACTGCCAGCGATTACAAAAGAGGGTTTTGCATCAGCATCAGGCATTGTGTAAGTAAAAGCATGAATACTCGGACTCAATGGTTTATTCAACTCCGGAATGACATTTGAGCGAGCTATGGGATTGTCACCTCCCTCTTCGTAAATACCCCACTCTTTTAAAGTACCTATATAAATGTTATTGAAGTCAACAAAGCCTTGTTCGGTAAATGGCTCGGGTGAACGTAATTCGCAGGCTCCAAATGCAGCGAGAGGACGACCTAAAGTGTCGAGATGTTGGCGGATGCGTAAGAAGCCCTCTTTTAGTGGCAGCGGCCGACTGAATCGTACACGTTCTAATCTATAACCATCCAGTGCCCTTATACCCGCAGAATACTGCCTTACACCTCGAAGATAACGATATGATCCCGGTTCAAAAATTTTCGTATCAGACATATTTATTTCCTTGTTGACCTGTGGTTGGTGTTATCACCAGCCACCTGAGGGCTAAGATAGTAAAATTAAGGTATAGGTGGCTGTGGGTGTATGTGGTCGGTGATAACACCGACCACAGAGAAAAAGAAAATTCTTTAGCCTTTAAGATGCTTTTCCAGCCAGTCATAAGCTTTTTCCTGAATATCCCGATTGTAATTATGTTTGGTTTTAGGAGAATAAAATGAAGTGCTATCGCCTTTGCCTGCCCAGTCGAAAGCGGACTGGATTTCTGCTTTGGCTTTCATTTTTCCTTCCTCAGGGAATAGAGGATCTTCTTCGCCCACTACAATCATACAGGCATTAGGAGCACTCATGGCTGCAAGATCCGGAATATCCATCCTGTTCAATACGCCTGGTAATAAACAAAAGCTCCCAACCGCACCGCTTAGGTTATAATGTTGCTGCGTGTCGCCGGTAGTCATCCATCCCACACTTACCGAAGCCTTTATCCGTGGATCCAGTGCCGCAAGGATATTGGTTCTCCATCCGCCACCAGATAAGCCTGTAACTCCGATTCTCTTCATGTCCACTTCCGGGCGGGTAGCTAAATAATCGATACATCTTGAATCGTCAAAGTAGTTTAGGCCTGCCCAGGTAGTCCCCGCCCAATTTAACTGCCTGACACCATAATATAAAAGTTCACGGATCTTATTATCAGACTGATTG
>JBAZHY010000224.1:0-4493 GCA_041652175.1 Pedobacter sp. | reverse complement strand
CAGGAAATTAAGAAGACAGGAAAATTATTATTTGAAACCAAACTTCCTGCAGGAGGCTATGCCACACCAGCAATTTATAGTATCAAGGGGAAACAATATGTGGTTATTGCTTGCGGCGGTGGTAAAATGAGAACTAAATCTTCTGATACTTATGTAGCTTTTGCTTTACCGTCTGAATAATCTGGTTGAAAGTTTGAAAACTGTAGTTACCAAAAGATCTTATAAAGATCAAAAGAAACTAGGTTACGATAATACCCTGAAATTTTATAATATTTAAGTATGTCTTTTCTCTTTCGCTCAGTTTATTTTTTCTTTTTCTTAAGCTTCCTCACAGGTATATCAATTGCCCAGGATAAACGGAAATTTAAGATATTTCAGTTTCCTGCAAACATGATTCCAACTATCGATGGCAAAGTTGAGGACTGGAAAATGGTGGATTCTTCATACACTATTGGTATGGATCAATTATGGGATGACCGAGATGATAGTATCCGGCATCGCTTTGCTGATCCTGAAAATCTTGATGTCAAGGTAAAGGTTGGATGGGTAAAAGGAATGAACAGACTGTATTTTCTATATGAAGCTTACGATGACTATTGGGACTTTTCATTAACAGATTTACATAACGATATCTTCGAGGTAGTTGTGGATGGAGATCAGTCCGGTGGACCGTTTATCAGTCCTTTTCACCCGAATAAGGATCTGAATCAAATGGGTACTTATTTTTCTTATCATGGGGTACATGCACAGAACTATCACATCTTCACACCGGCTAAGGACAAGGATTGGACAATGGTATGGGGAAGTCAGCCCTGGATTAAGTACTTGCCTTATGCCAATGCTGCTTATAATTACAACTTCAAACCAGGTGAGTCCGGACGCTTAACCCTTGAATTCTGGATTACTCCTTTCGATTATGCAGGCCCCGAAGGTGTATCAAGAGCAGTTGAATCAGTTTTATCAGAGAATAAAGAAATTGGCTTAAGCTGGGCAGTACTTGACTATGACAATGTAAAGGCATCCAGATACAATGGATTTTGGAATCTGAGTAAGGTTCGTGAGATGTATGGCAATGCATCTTATCTGCTTCCATTTCGCCTGATGCCACAGGAGGAACGCTACCTAAAGCCAATTAATGCTCAATGGTCATTTGTTGTAACAGATATGAATCGTCGTATGGTTTCCTTCACTGATGAGTCGGTTGGTAAAGTTTCCTCATGGAATTGGAATTTTGGTGATGGAACCAGTTCAGACCAACAGCACCCGGTTCATTTTTTTTTGAAACCGGGACAATATGTTGTGACTTTATCAATCAGGGGGCCTGCCGGTACCTCTCGTTTGTCAAAAGTCTGGGATGTTTCCTTAAAATAAATTGAACGGTTATTGTCTGATCAGCTGTAAATGATTCGAAAAACAGTATTTATTCAGAAATTATGTTCATGATTTCGTAAGATAACATTAGTTGTTAATCAGAATTAGATGAACTTTTATTCTTTATAACAACAGGTTCCTGCAGCAATAAACTTAATATGATTAGCCTGAAACAATTTTATTTTTTATTCTTCATTGGTTTAAGCTTCATTATTATTTCTTGTGACAATTCCGGTAATAAAAATGAATGGAGTGTTTACGGTGGAAGTAAGGAACGCATTCAGTACTCAGCCCTGGGCACAATTGATACTTCCAATGTTAAGAATTTACAGGTAGCCTGGATTTATCATACAAAGGATGCTGAATCAGGCAGTCAGATTCAGGCGAATCCACTGATTGTTGATGGGGTACTATACGGCGTTTCTGCTCAATTAAAGCTCTTTGCTGTTGATGCCTTAAGCGGAAAGGAGAAATGGGTATTTAACCCGGTTGATTCCATGATGGTTGATATTCAGGGCAGGCAAAGCTATGGAATGAATGCTTGCCGTGGAATTGCTCTTTATAAGGGTAAAAACAAAGAGCATCTGCTTTTTTATACTGTTGGTTCTTCCTTGTTTTGTATAAACAGCGCCACGGGTAAACCGGTTCTTACTTTTGGAATTAAGGGTCGAATTCCGCTTCACGATGGCCTTGATCTGGATAGGGATATATCAAATTTAAGGGTTACAGCAACTTCACCGGGGGTAATATATAAGGATATTATTATTCTTGGTACCAGTTTGTCGGAGGAAGAGGAGTCTGCTCCGGGCCATATCAGGGCTTACGATGTACATACTGGTAAATTGAAATGGATGTTTAGGACAATACCTAAGCCGGGCGATGTTGGATATGATTCATGGGAGGATCCTGATGCGCATAAATATGTAGGAGGGGCCAACGCCTGGGGTGGACTTAGTTTAGATGAAAAGAGAGGAATGGTCTTTGCCTCTACAGGCGCTGCAGTTCCTGATTTTTATGGAGGTAAAAGAAAAGGAGATAACCTTTTCTCGAATAGTATTCTTGCTCTTGATGCAGAAACCGGAAAATATATCTGGCATTTTCAGGGTGTTCATCATGATCTTTGGGATTATGACTTCCCAACATCTCCTGTTCTGGTTTCAATTAAAAAAGAGGGTAAAAATATTGACGCGGTAGTACAGGTTAGTAAACAGGGGTTCATTTACCTGCTCGAAAGAGAGACTGGTAAACCAGTGCATCCGATTATAGAAAAACCTGTACCTGCATCAGAGCTTGCAGGTGAACAGACAGCTCCTACACAACCCTTCCCAACAGTTATTCCTCCTTTCGTAAGACAGGAGTTTAAAGAATCTGATCTTAATAATATTATACCAGACTCTTCGTTTCAGGATCTTAAGAAAAGGTTTTTAAGTTATAAATCCGGTAATATGTTTATTCCTCCGAGTGTGCAGGGAACGCTTGTATTACCCGGATTGACCGGTGGTGCGGAGTGGGGCGGACCTTCTTTTGACCCTTCCAGTGGTATTCTCTATATTAACGCTACTGAGATGCCATGGGTTGTTACCATGATTGATACTTTGGTAGAGAAGTTGCCGGCATCTACTCAAACAAATTTACAGGCAGGTAAAAGTATTTACAATAAGAGTTGTAAAGGCTGTCATGGTGCCGATCTAAAGGGTTCAGGTAATTTCCCTTCACTACTCAATCTTCAGACTAAGTACGATGAATTGAAGTTTAAAAATATCATATCATCAGGACAGCGAATGATGCCTGCCTTTAAACATTTCAGTGAAGAAGATAAAACAGCTCTGGCTTCTTATTTACTGAATATAGAATCAAAGCAAAAGATGATTTTTACTCCGGTAGCCAGGCTAAGTCACCCTTTCTATAGTTCACCTTATCGTTTTGGCGGATATAAGCAGTTTCTGACTAAAGAAGGTTACCCGGGAATTAAGCCGCCATGGGGTACTTTAAGTGCTATAGAACTCAGCACCGGCCGTTTAGTTTGGAAAAACATTTTAGGTGACTACCCTGAACTAAAGTCTAAGGGTATTCATGCCGGCACAGAAAATTGGGGGGGATCTGTGGTGACAGCCGGAGGGTTAGTGTTTATTGCAGCAACAAGGGATGAAAAGATCAGGGCATTTAATAAAACTACAGGTAAACTACTGTTTGAATCTGCTTTGCCAGCCGGAGGATATGCTACTCCCTCTGTTTATAGTGTGAATGGTAAGCAGTTTGTTGTAATAGCATCTGGCGGAGGTAGAATGAGAACTAAATCGGCGGATAGCTATGTTGCCTATTCATTACCTGATAAATAAAATTTATAGTTAACGAATCAGTATTTAAAAAACTAAATTTTAAGCATTATAAATAAACGAAATGGAAAGATTAACCTTTTTAAAATCCCTTGCCGGTGCTGGTATAGGCACCCTGGGACTGAGCTCTTTAAGTTCATGTAAAACCGGTTCCTCTGATTCCTCTGTTAATCCTGATGTGATGCCTTCACATATTTCGGGATCCGCATTGGATTTCAACAAGATCAGGGAAGATTTTCCCCGCACAAGGGAGGAAGTCTATATGGATAATGCATCAACCCATCCAATTAATATTTATACTGCTGCAGCTTTGCATCGTTATGCTGAATGGGCTAAGAATGATGTTGGTGAACCATGGTGGCCAAAATGGTCAGAGACCCGTCAGGAATGTAAGGATAGTTTTGCCAAACTGATCAATGCAGATCCGGATGAAATTGCTTTTGCAAGAACTACAGTTGAAGCAGAGAACAATATTCTGAATGGCATGGATTTAAAAGGAGGTAATGTAGTGACAACAGATCTTCATTATGCGCCTAGTTTATATGGTTATAAGATGCGTGAACAACGCGAGGGCCTTGATCTAAGAATCATTAAGCATAATGACTGGAAGTTTGATGTGAAGGATTTTGAAGGCGTAATTGATAAGAATACCAAATTAGTAGCTATTACGCTAGTCTCAAACGTGAATGGTTTTCTGGTTAAGGATGTTCGGGCAATTGCAGATCTGGCTCATGCTAACGGAGCTTTGCTTTATGTAGATATTATTCAGGGCGTAGGAGCTGTGCC
>JBAZHY010000223.1:0-4500 GCA_041652175.1 Pedobacter sp. | reverse complement strand
AGCTGCTCACAGTGGAAGAGCTATCGTCCATATCCTTACCACTTAAATAATCACTTCCCAGTCCGGCAGATATTTTTTTGCCGAGTACATAATTGCCGCTCAATGAGCCCATCCAGGCACTTGTTTTTTGAACGGCCTTTGTTTTACTGTTGGCACGGCCGTCCTGATAATACAGACTTGCACCTAATGAGAACTTTTCCTTTTTCAGATTGGTATTTAATCCGAAAGTCTGCTGATGGGAAAGAAGGGAATCTGTACGATTTTGCTTATCCAGATTCATCGCCAGGATTGAAAAATTGAAGGCATTTGTAGGACTGTACTGTATCCATGCAAATTCCATGGATTTATAAGGCTGGCTTAGGGAATCGTTAAAGAATGTACCATTTATTCTTTCTGAATTCTGGTTATAAGCAAATGCTATATCGGTTTTAAGCTTACCTTTCTGATATTTTATCAGTGCTGCATCGTGTTTACGTCCTGAATTATTCCAGTCAAGGGCACCTAATATCCTTTCATCATCATATGATAAGACCTGACGTCCAATTTTCAACTGCATATTTTGATGTAAGTAAAGTTCTGCCCAGGCCTGATACAGGTTAATCTCATTTGCACTCTGTTGAACCTGAGGATCTTTACCCCAAACGTTAACTGACTGAATTTGTACTCCCAGAGATATTTTGTTTCCTCTCTGATAATTTAATCCAATACGATTACGTTGTGAAATGAATGAGGCAGGATCCTGAGTAGTAAGCAGGGGAGTAAAAACACCATTTCTGAACTCAGCCCGGGGGCGAAGTTGAACGTTAAGTTTAAGTGTTTCTTTTTCTCCTGAAGACTGTTGAGCCATCAGGATGTTTAAGGGACCAATCAAAAGAAAAATAATAATTAATAATCTAAGATTTGAGAGGTGGGTCGGGGAATTTGTTCGGTCTTGCATTTTGCAATACTCTTAATTGTTAGAACAAACTTAATGCTGGAATTCCCGGTAGAGAGTGACGATGGACTCAAAAAAAAATGATGTTTATCACAATAAAGGATATTATTGTCTTTTATTATGATAAAAAATCACTGAACGTAAGATTTTGACAGACAGCGCTTTTCTTGGTGTTTCTGTTGATAGGGTTTCCATCAATTTTTGTAATCCTTCCTGTCCGTAGAGTTAAGCGAAGCGTCTCTACGGAATGTTCAATGAAAAAGAGTCTTCAGACTCGCGAGGTTGTCGGTAGAGTTAAGCTCTGCGTCTTATTCAATAAAATCCCGTACATATGGGACAGACTCGCCTGCAAAAACCGTTTATCCTCCCATTAATACCGTTAACTAATTCTTAATCAATTAATAAAAACCGAATAGCATCTTGACTATTAATACTCTGGAATACAGTCTTCAAATCACAATCACAAACTATTCCTTAATAATATGTCAGATAGAGGTTTTCAGATCAGAGATCAATATGCAGTTCATTTTATTACCTGTTCTGTAGTTGAATGGGTAGATGTTTTCACAAGAAAAATATATGCTGATATTTTAGTTGACAGCTTAAAATTTTGTCAGGAGAATAAAGGTCTGAATATTCATTCCTGGTGTATTATGAGCAATCATATTCATCTGATCATATCCACCAATGGAATCACACAGCTTTCAGACGTAATCAGGGATTTTAAAAAGTTCAGCTCTTTTGCAATTATTAATGCAATAAGAGACAATCTACATGAAAGCAGAAAAAACTGGATGTTATGGATCTTTAAAAAAGCCGGCGAGCATAATAAACGGAATAAGGATTTTCAATTTTGGCAACAGGATAACCATCCGGTAGAATGTTCAACAAATGAAATATTGGAGTCAAGAATGATTTATTTACATGCAAATCCGGTGAGAGCAGGTATTGTTAGATTTGAGCAGGATTATTTGTACTCATCAGGCATTGATTATTTTGGAAGGGATAAGGGCTTAATTGATATTGTTTTCTTATGATTATGGGATATGTGGAGTCTGAAGACTCCACATCATTTGGCAATCCGTAGAGACGCTGCGCTTAACTCTACAGATGACTCAGGAACCTAATCTGTTTAATAGGCTACTGTAAAACGTTTCCGAATGTGTTGTGGTGTTTCTAATTCATCCGCAATTGCCATAGATAAGTCTTCTACCGAGATCACACTTCTCATGTCTTTATCAAATACAGGATTTTCAAGACCGGTTCTGTAAGTTCCTAGTCTGGTGCCCGATGTGCCCGGGTGCATTTCAATTGCCGGACTTACAAAGGTCCAGTCCAGATCCTTATCTTCTTTCAGGAAATTCAGGTAGTCTCTCGCTGCCAAAGCACCCGGTTTCCATTCTTTCGGAAAACTATCTGTATCAACAATTTGCTGACCGGGAGCAGTAAACAAACTACCGGCACCTCCAATAACGATCAAACGCTTAATTCCTGATTTTTTAACTGCTTCCTGAATGGCTTTTGAACCTGCAATAAATTCATTATAAAGATTTGGATTCGTCCATCCGGCATTATATGCACTGATTACTGCATCATTACCTTTTAATGCGCTTAAAAGTTCTTCCTCGTCTAAAACATTTGCTGAAACAGATTTCAAATTTTCCGATTCAGTAACCTTACCTGCATGCCGGGCAATGGCAGTTACCTGATGACCTCTTTGAAGGAGTTCATTTAAAATTCCATTTCCAACAAATCCTGTTGCTCCTATTAATGCTATTTTCATTTTGATTGATTTTATATCAGTTTACTAAAACACCAATTCCATGATATATCATAGAACCTTTTTTATTCACTGCGTTTATAATTTTTTAATTATGCAATATTTTCCATCCGGCTAACCAGTTGTAATTGTACTTCAGACCTAACTTTATCAATAAAAGCTGCATGTTCTCAAGTATTCTGCTGACCGATAAATCACCTGCAATAATTGGATTAAAGCCCGCAGTACTAACTAATTCAGAAACTATTTGAAGGGCATCTTCATCATCACCGGCAAGAAAAGCATCAATTTGTTTATCATCAATAACCGGATTTGAAAAATCTAATGCAAAAGTAGTGTTAAATGCTTTGATTATCTTTGAATTAGGTAATAGCTTCTGCAATTCTTCAGCCGCGCTGGTATCGGGGGCAGTTACCAATCCATTATAGCTTTCGTTGAGCGGATTGGCAATAGAAATTACAATTTTTTGATTGGCAACTTCTTTAATTTCTTCAGCAAGTTCTTTTTCAGCATGAAATGGAACTGCAGAAATAATAATATCAGCTTCCCATGATGCCTGGTTAAAACAGCTGACAGCCTCTATATCTGCTGAAGGGTTATCTGAGAGAATTTGCTGTTCCAGAATTTTTGCCTTGTCAGGGTCCTTAGAGCAAAGCAATATCCTGTAATTACCTTTAGAAAGACTTTTTGAAATAGCAGTTCCCATACTCCCGGTTGCTCCGATTACTGCTATGGATTGTTTTGTTTTCATTGTACTTCGTTTTGCTAAAACAAAGCTACGATGATACCGGTGCATGTTCCATTGCCTGTAAGCAAGAAAAAGTATTGATTTTGGTCAATTTTATGGGTAAATACTGATACGATTATTTAGTGGAAATCCTTCGTCTCACCCGACTCAGGGTTTCCGGACTAAGTCCCATATAGGAGGCAATCATATGTTGAGGTACCCTTTGAACTATATCGGGGTAGATCTCAATAAATTTTGCATATCTTTCCTCCAGAGGTGAACTGATAATAGACGTTATCCTTTTTTGCATTGTGAGATAGGCATTTGTAATATTCAGTCTTGTAAAAGTTTCATACTTAGGAACCTTCAATAATAACTCTTCATGGGCTGATTTGCTTATGAGCACCAGTTCTGAATCTTCAATCGCTTCAATATTATAAACTGCAGGTTCATTTGTCAGGAAGCTGTACAGATCAGAGATGATCCATCCTTCCAGACCAAACTGGATAATATGTTCATTCCCCTGTTCGTCTGTAGAATAGGCTTTTAATATTCCTTTTTCAACAAATGCAATGGTTTTACAGATATCCCCTTCCTGCAGCAGATACTGTTTCTTACGTAATTTTTTTGGTGTGAGGTAGTTTTTAATTTGAGACTCCTCTTCAGCGCTAAGCTTCACCTTATTATTGAAATTCCGGAAAAATAGTTCGTACATAGAGGTTAAATATTATCAGAATATAATGATAATTCTTTAATCTTTTTGAAGTGGTGCTGATTTTGATGAAGATGAATAAAACATTACTTTTCAAAAATCACAGCATGAGGGTCGGCGCCTTTATGGATAACAATATCTGAGATACTTTTTATCATCGGATCAGGACCGCAGATATAAAATTGTTTTTTATAATCGTCAACATGTAAATCCAGAAATGCTGCATTAATATAGTCTTTTGAATATCCTTTATCACCGGATTCTGTTACTATAAAAATTGCGTTATCTCCCAAAATTGATCTGAGCTCCTTTTCATAAATAATATCACCAGGGGTTTTATTAGAGAA
>JBAZHY010000222.1:0-4507 GCA_041652175.1 Pedobacter sp. | reverse complement strand
TTACACCCGCGAAGAGCTTGAGGGTTTGGTGAAAGTCTTTGAAAAATATCCAAATATTTACATTATCTCTGATGAGATTTATGAGCATATCAATTTCCTGAATGATCATGAGTCAATTGCACAGTTTCCTTCAATTAAAGACCGTGTAATTATCATTAACGGCTTGTCCAAAGCTTATGCAATGACCGGATGGCGTATTGGATACTCTGTAAGTAATAAAGAGATTGCGGCTGCTTGCGATAAGCTACAAAGTCAGATAACATCAGGCACCTGTTCAATCACACAAAAGGCCGGTATTGCAGCTTATGAAGGAGGGCTTGAAACCATCCATGAGATGAAAGCTACTTTCAGAGAGCGCCGGGATTTGGTTTATGGCTTACTTAAAGATATTCCGGGCCTAAAAGTTAATCTTCCTGGTGGAGCATTTTACTTCTTCCCTGAAGTCAGTTCTTTCTTCGGAAAAACTACTCCTGATGGTGAAGTGATCAAAAATGCTGAAGACCTGTCATTGTACCTGTTAAACACAGGACATGTAGCTACGGTAAGTGGTGATTCATTTGGAGATCCGAATTCTATCCGTCTTTCATATGCAGCAGCAAATGAAAAACTAATTGAAGCGATGAAGCGTATTAAAACAGCTTTAGCAGCATTAAAATAACATTCCCTTCTTCAACCCCGGATTAATTCCGGGGTTAAAGCTCATGATAACCATGAAAGAAA
The DNA here is from genome assembly GCA_041652175.1 of Pedobacter sp. GTDB lineage: Bacteria > Bacteroidota > Bacteroidia > Sphingobacteriales > Sphingobacteriaceae > Daejeonella. The sequence goes on along the minus strand of JBAZHY010000222.1, from coordinate 3,787 downwards.
TCTTCGAAAAGTTCAATTCTTTGAATGTGATGATCATCGGAGATGTGATGATGGATAGCTATATCTGGGGAAGAACAGATCGGATCTCTCCTGAAGCCCCTGTACCCATCGTAAGGGTTACTAAGAAAGAAAACAGATTAGGCGGTGCAGCAAATGTTGCCCTGAATGTACAATCGCTGGGAGCCACCCCGTTTATCTGTGCTGTTATTGGCGATGACCCTGAAGGAAATGAATTTCTATCCCTTTTAAATACTCAGAATTTAAGTATTGAGGGAATTTTAAAAATTAATGCAAGACCAACCACTGTTAAAACCCGGATTATTGCCCATAATCAGCAGATCGTAAGAGTTGATGCTGAAACTGAAGCAAACATTTCTGAAGAAAGTAACCGGTCTATCCTTAAAAAAATAAACATCCTTATTGATTCAAAACATATTGATGTAATAATTTTTGAAGACTATGACAAAGGACTGATCAGTAAAGATCTGATCAGCAATGTTGTTAAATTCGCGAAAAGAAAAAATATCATTACCGTAGTTGATCCTAAGAAGCGCAATTTTCTGGATTATAATCAGGTAAACTTATTTAAACCCAACCTCAAAGAATTAAAAGAAGGTCTTAAAATTGATATCGATCCTTCCAGATCAGACGAAGTTGAAAATGCTGTAAATCAGCTAAAAGTACAGTTGGATGTTGATGCTGTAATGCTTACACTTTCTGAGCACGGAGTACTTATCAGTTCTAAAGAAGGGATTAAACATTTCCCGGCACATAAGCGTGATATTGCAGATGTTTCTGGTGCAGGAGATACCGTTATTGCAACTACAGCCGTATGCCTTGCTGCAGGGCTGGATGTGTTTAAGACCGCCGCGATCGCAAATCTTGCCGGTGGACTGGTATGTGAACATGTCGGTGTGGTTCCTATTGACAAGGCAAGGTTATTAGCCGAAAGCGAAATTTCTCAATTCACATAAGCCATTTACACTGTTTGAATAGTGTTAAATATTTAGAACCATCAGTTATCTTATTTCAAGACAACCGGGTTTTTCCAATACAGATTACTTACTTCTGATAGCCTCCACCGGATCCAGTCTCGAAGCATTATATGCAGGAATAAACCCTGAAATAAGCCCTATAGCTGTTGAAAGTGCAATTGTCAGAATAATTTTGCCAATATCAACAACAATGGTAAGATCGAAGAAGGTTTTAGAGACAAAGGCCAGAACGAAAACAATCAATAAGCCGATAAAGCCTCCCATAAGACATAATAAAACCGATTCAATCAGAAACTGTAGCATAATGAAATAATTCTTTGCTCCAAGTGATTTTTGAATCCCAATGATATTTGTTCTTTCCTTTACAGAAACGAACATAATATTTGCAATACCAAATCCCCCCACAAGAATTGAAAATCCGCCAATAATGGCACCTGCAATATCAATAATACCGAAAAGCTGATCCAATTGTGCTGTTAAAACTGTAGTCTTATTCAGGGAAAAATCATCATCATCCTGAGGGCTCAAACGATGAATTGATCGCATAGTCCCCTTTAATTCATTTTCAAGTTCAGTTACTGAGATATTTTCCCTCCCCTTTACCGCAATCTGAGGTCCATACCTTTCATCCTCAACCCGGATTACTCCCTTCGCAAAATTAAGAGGGATTAAAACTGTTTTATCATTAGATATACCCAGCATATCTTCACCTTCTTCTTTGAAAACTCCAATAATTGTAACTTTTCTACCCAAAACAGTAATTACTTTTCCGATAGGTTCTGAGTTTGGAAACAAACCTTCGGCAATTGAAAACCCGATAATCGCTATAGGTTTGCCACTTTTTGATTCACCATCAGTAAAATAGCGTCCATTTTCTAAATCAAACTTCCAGACTTTATAATAATCGTGGGATGCGGCAGATAACTGAGCTCCTTCAATACTATTATTTTTGTATTTAATAGTACGGTTACCAATGCCAATAACATAAGTTATACCTTCTGCATTTTGCATACGACCTGCCAGCTTATCGAAGTCCCTTAAACTTGGTTGGGGACGGCTGATGTATTTCCACCATGGGAAATCCGGTCCGCCAACCCATGGCCATTTTTGAATATAAACGGTATTGCTTCCTAATTTCTCAACACTATTTTGTATATTATTCCGGAGAGTATCAACTGCTGAAAAAACGCCAATAATGGTCATAATTCCAATCGTTATACCCAAAAGGGATAAGATAGTTCTGAGTTTATTTTGCCTCAGTGCTCCGAATGCAAATAAAAAGCTCTCCTTTAATAATTTGAGAAATATCATATACCAGTTTAGATCAAAATTACTTAAAAACGTTACAGATCAGATATAAATAGAAATATTAAATATCTGATTCTAAAATTCTCCAAATTAAGGATAAAGATTTGTAGTTTTATTTTGCTAAATTTGCGCCCTGAAATCCACAAAACATAATTATGAAATTATCCCAGTTCAAATTTGATTTACCCGATTCTTTAATAGCTCATAACCCGGTCGAAAATCGGGATGAAGCACGACTGATGGTACTGGACAAAAAAACCGGTGCAATTGAGCATAAAATATTTAAAGACGTTCTGGGGTATTTTGATGAGAAGGATGTGATGATTTTAAATAACACTAAGGTATTTCCTGCCCGTCTGTATGGGAATAAGGAAAAAACCGGTGCAACTATTGAAGTATTCCTGCTTCGCGAACTCAATAGTGAATTGCGTCTATGGGATGTACTTGTGGATCCTGCCCGTAAAATCAGGGTTGGTAATAAATTATATTTTGGAGATGATGATCTGTTAGTTGCCGAGGTTGTTGACAATACCACTTCAAGAGGTAGAACAATTCGTTTTCTTTTCGACGGAACAGACGAGGAATTCAGAAGAAATATCGAAATTCTGGGTGAAACTCCCCTTCCTAAATATATAAAGCGTAAAGCAACACCCGAAGACAAAGAACGTTACCAGACAATTTTCGCTAAAAAAGAAGGTGCCGTTGCTGCCCCTACTGCGGGTCTGCACTTCAGCCGTGAATTAATGAAACGTCTTGAATTAAAAGGGATTGAATTTGCTGAAGTTACCCTTCACGTTGGATTGGGGACTTTCAGATCTGTTGAAGTTGAAGATCTGACCAAACACAAAATGGACTCTGAACAGTTCATTATTGAGCAAAAAGACGCTGATATTGTCAATAAAGCTATTACAGAAAAACGCAGGGTTTGTGCAGTTGGTACAACTTCAATGAGAGCAATAGAATCTGCTGTTTCAGCAAACAGGGAATTAAAGGCTGCAAACGACTGGACCAGTAAGTTCATATTCCCTCCATACGATTTTAGCATAGCAAATTGCATGATCACTAACTTTCACACACCGGAATCGACCCTATTGATGATGATTGCGGCATTTGGAGGTTATGAAAATGTTATGAAAGCATATGAGGTAGCAGTAAAAGAAAAATACCGTTTTTACAGCTATGGCGATGCGATGCTTATCATCTGATTATTCCGGATGGGCATAAGGAATTATATTGTTGGCTCATCCCCTAGTGTTGGACTGTGAAATATTATGCGATCATAGTAGCTGGCGGGTCCGGTAGCAGAATGCAATCGGCTATCCCTAAACAGTTTATGCTCCTGAACGGGAAACCCGTTATAATGTATACGATTGAGGCATTTTACCATTCAGACATTCATCCTGAAATAATCCTTGTTCTAAATAATGACTTCCATAACTATTGGAATGAATTGTGTCAGAAGTTTGAGTTTACAATTCCTCATA
>JBAZHY010000221.1:0-4508 GCA_041652175.1 Pedobacter sp. | reverse complement strand
ATCAGGGAATTCTCAGATCAGTCGCAATTTATTATCGTATCTCATAATAAAAGAACAATTGCCAGCACTGATATTATTTATGGGGTTACAATGGCTGAGCAAGGTGTTTCAAGAGTAGTTGCCGTTGATATTCGTGAAGTTGCCTAATCTTATTCTATGATTATTAGACTATTATCTGTCATTTTATTGCTGATCAACACCCAAGTTATTGCTCAAAGTAATGACCGTGGCAAACTGCTGTCTGACCTGAAGCATCTTTCTTCAGATCATTTTGAAGGCAGAAAGACCGGCACGAAAGGAAACAAACTCGCAGCAGAATACATTATTGGGCGTTTCAAAGAAGCGGGATTAAAGTCATATAATAAAGACTACAAACATCCATTCAGCTTTAAAAACAATAAGGATGTACAGATCAATGGAACAAACCTGATTGGCTTTGTGAAAGGCAAAACCGATGATGTTATTGTAATTTCTGCTCATTACGATCATATTGGGATCATAAAAAATGAAATATTTAATGGCGCAGATGATAATGCTTCAGGTGTCTCTGTACTGATCGCAATCTCTGAGTATTTCAGCAAACGAAAGCCGGAAAATACATTGGTTTTTATTGCCTTTGATGCAGAAGAAATGGGCTTACAGGGTGCAAAATCCTATATAAACAGCACAATACCACCTAAATCTCATATTAAACTAAATGTAAACCTTGATATGGTTTCACGTAGTGACAAGGATGAAATATACGCTTCAGGAACTTATTATACCCCTATCCTGAAGGATCTTATCCGTGATGCAGGTAACAACAGCGGAGCTAAAGTCCTTTTCGGGCATGATCTTCCGGGCAGTGGAAAAGACGACTGGACGTATCAGAGTGATCATGGGGTATTTGCAAAGGAAAATATTCCATTCATTTACTTCGGGGTTGAAGATCATGCCGGTTATCATCAGAGCAGTGATAAATTCGCCAATATCACTCCTGATTTTTTCTATCCGGCTTCAAATGCTATCCTGAGGAGTATCATTGCATTTGACAAAAATATGGATAAGATTAAGGTAAGTTCACAGAAATCCTTACCAACAAATTAGTTATCTTTGTTCAGCAAGCCGTTCTATCGCACTGATGCAAATCAGTGAGGAAAGTCCGGGCAACATAGAGCATCCTGCTTCCTAACGGGAAGGTCCCGCATATGCGGGAACGGAAAGTGCCACAGAAAATATACTTCCCGCCTGGCGGGTAAAGGTGAAAACGTGAGGTAAGAGCTCACGGTATAGTATGGTGACATACTGTACGGTAAACCCCAGGAGTTGAAAGACCAAATAGGTTCCGGAAGCGAAGCTGCTCGTTTCCTTATGCCGCACTTGCGGCATTATCCGGAATGGGTAGGTCGTTAGACCCTGCGAGTGATTGCAGAGCCAGATAAATGATAGAATTTCCGATTTCGGAAAACAGAACCCGGCTTACAGGCTTGCTTTTTTTGATTAAAACTCCCTTAATCAGGGAAATAACTTATATTATTTTTAAACCCTGAATCTGTTTCAGTATGGCAAAAATACTAATCATTGATGACGAACGGGCAATCAGGAATACCCTGAGAGAAATCCTGGAGTATGAAGATTATCAGGTTGATGATATAGACAATGGTACCGACGGTTTAGATCTGATCAGAAAGAATGATTATGATCTGGTTTTGTGCGATATCAAAATGAATAAAATGGATGGAATGGAAGTGTTAAGCGAGGGCTTAAACATTCAACCGGATCTTCCATTTATTATGATCTCCGGCCACGGAACGATAGAAACCGCAGTTGAAGCCAGCAAAAAAGGCGCTTTTGATTTTATCTCCAAACCACCTGACCTGAACAGACTTCTGATTACGGTAAGAAATGCTCTGGACAAGAAAGATCTCGTTACAGAAACCAGAGTCCTGAAGAGAAAAGTCAGTAAGACACGGGAAATGCTCGGTACTTCAATCGTCCTTGAGCGAATTAAGGATACGATTGATAAGGTAGCTCCTACCGATGCCAGAGTATTGATTACAGGTGCAAATGGAAGCGGAAAGGAGTTGGTAGCACGTTGGCTTCATGAAAAATCAAATCGTGCAAATTCTGCTTTGGTAGAGGTTAACTGTGCAGCAATTCCTTCCGAACTGATCGAAAGTGAACTTTTTGGACATGAAAAAGGCTCATTTACTTCAGCAGTAAAACAAAGAATAGGAAAGTTTGAACTCGCCAGCGGGGGTACCTTATTTCTGGATGAGATTGGCGATATGAGTTTGTCTGCACAGGCGAAAGTATTAAGGGCACTTCAGGAAAATAAAATCACCAGGGTTGGAGGGGAAAAGGAAATCGATGTTGATACCCGTGTTATTGCAGCAACCAATAAGGATCTTCAAAAAGAAATAGAAGCGGGAAACTTCCGAATGGATTTGTACCATCGTCTGAGTGTGATATTAATTCATGTTCCACATCTCGCCGAACGCAAAGAAGATATTCCGGTTATTGCTCAGAATTTCTGTGAAGAAATCTGTAACGATTATGGTATGCCTGTTAAAAAAATTACAGATTCAGCTATGGAAGCCTTAACAAAGCTGCCATGGACCGGTAATATCCGTGAACTCAGAAATATGATCGAACGTCTGATCATATTAAGCGACAAAGTGATTACCGATTCGGATGTGAGAACTCATGCAAGTCCGCTTTCTGCTTCTCCCGGCTCTGAAAATAATATTTTACCGGCAACTGTAAACTTCGACAGTTACGCTAATTTTCAGGAATACAAAGATGCTGTTGAACGTGATTATATTAAGTACAAACTGGAAAAAAATAACTGGAATGTTTCAAAGACAGCTGATGATATAGATATTCAAAGAAGTCATCTATACAGTAAGATTGAAAAATACGGACTAAAAAGGGCTGAGTAATCTTTTGAAGTAAACGCCTACTGAACACTAAGATTAATTAACAGGTGTTTACTTCAATAGGCTTAAAGTGTTTTAATTTCTGCAACCATTTGCTGAAGAACCGTTTTAGCATCACCAAAAAGCATAGAAGATTTTGGCTGAAAGAAAAGTTCATTTTCTATACCTGCATAGCCCGGATTCATACTTCTCTTATTGATAATAACCATTTTAGACAATTCTACGTCAAGTACAGGCATCCCATAAATAGGAGAAGCAGGATCAGTCTTTGCAGCAGGGTTTACTACATCATTTGCACCTAAGACCAGAACTACATCCGTTTGTGGAAATTCATCATTGGCCTGTTCCATTTCTAACAGTCTGGCATAATCCACATCAGCTTCTGCCAATAATACATTCATATGCCCGGGCATACGACCCGCAACAGGATGTATGGCATAATTTACCTCCACTCCTTTCCCTGATAATAATTTTTCAAGCTCATGACAAACATGCTGTGCCTGAGCAACTGCAAGCCCGTATCCGGGTACAATCATTACCTTTTTTGCATAGCTCATTACTACAGCAGAATCACTGATGCTGATCTCCTTATATGAACCCTGATCCTTACCTGACCCTGCTGCGGAAGATCCGCCAAATGACCCGATCAATACATTGCTTAACGGGCGATTCATTGCTTTACACATCAGAATTGTAAGAATAGTTCCGGCAGAACCTACCAGAATACCACCGGTAAGCATTACAGGATTATCATAAAGAAAACCACCAAATGCCGCAGCAACACCTGTAAATGAATTTAAAAGGGAAATAACCACAGGCATATCTGCCCCACCAATAGGAAGTACAAAAAACAATCCGTAAACTACGGACAAAGCAAGGACAGTATAAAATAAAGTATTGGTAATTTGCTGCGGAAATGCTACAAGATAAGCTGAAAGACCAATGATGACAGCAAATATAAACAGGTTTACAATATGCTGTCCTTTAAACGAAAAATCTTTAATCCGGCCATTCAACTTGGCCCAGGCCACCATACTACCTGCAAACGAAATAGTTCCAATAATCAATCCTGCAAATATGATCAGAAGCATTCCACTGTGTACGCTTCCACCCTGGCTCAGCAAATGAGCAAGATGATCAAACTCAACGATTGAAATTAAAGCGGCACATGCTCCACCCATACCATTAAATAGACTCACCATTTCCGGCATAGCAGTCATCTTTACCTTTTTGGCAGCAAGTGTACCCAGAACAGAACCAATAAGCAGGGCAGAAAATATCCAGTAATAATTACCGAGTTTCTCTCCTTCTTCCTGATAGAGAAAAATGGTGCCCAACACTGATATTGCCATTCCTGCAGCTGCGATTAAATTTCCATTTCTGGCACTTTCAGGATGACTTAGCATTTTAAGTCCGATAATGAATGTTACAGAACCGATCAGATAACAAATGATTAAAATATTCAGGTCCATTTTATGCTTTTCTAATTGTGAATCTTGTTCTGATCATTTAACACTCATTTCTTCTTCTTAAACATTTCGAGCATTCTGTCGGTTACTACAAAACCACCAACCACATTTAAAGTGCCCA
>JBAZHY010000220.1:0-4517 GCA_041652175.1 Pedobacter sp. | reverse complement strand
TACATCAAAAAGAAAGTTCTGGTGTTTGTATTTCCTAAGTGAAAAGGGATCATCATAACTCATACTCTGAACCTTCCCGTCTCTCATCGAATAAAATTCGCAGACACTGAGCATCGGATACTCAAGGGCAAGAATGATCTTTTTCAGATCGCTTTCATTTTTAATGCTGAATTTGATCCAGAAATCTGAATGACTTAGCTTAAGATTTGGAATCGGAACCCTGGAAGGGATAAAAGCATCTGACTCCACAATATCTTCTAAATCCAGGCTGTTACTGGGATCTTCCAATATCGAAACATGGTTTCCAAGAACAATATTTTCACCCCTGAATATTACAGGTTCCTGAGCTGACAGGCGCTGACTAAATATCAGTGAAAGCAGGAACAGAATACTATAAAACCTCTTCATTCTTAATTTTAATAAGGATATGGGTGTAAACTATCCGAACTAATCTTCATAAACCAGAATATCCTTAACCGGTAAGCGATGAGCTTTTAGCTTCGGTTCTTCGGCTATTGCAATTTTAGTTAAGAATACTTCGGCGTCGGTATTTCCTGTTCCGGTAATTTTGTTGAACTGTTCTCTTAAAAACTGAAGTTCCTTAATGTTTTTTTCATCGAGCCCTTCTCCATTTCCATGCAAAATACGCGAAAAAAGATAGAGTGGGGAAATTACCGGGTGGATTGCCAGATTTAAATTTGTTGCTTCAAGCCAGAATCTTTCCATAGCGCGGCCCCCTTCGAAGAAGTTTCGGAGTTTATATCCGGGCAGACTGATCATACACAATGCCGAAGCCGTTGAAACAGTACGCATAGCAAGCATTCCCAGAGCATTGCCTCCACCAAGGTTCTTAACGGCATCAATAACCTTTTCACTTTTAATAACACTCATAGCCGCCATTAAAGAATTTCCAAGCTCAAGTGTTCTGATATCAATACCCGTCAGTGTATTTTCGGCATCTTCAGGTGTCCAGCGCATTTCCCTGTGAACAAAATCATAATGCCCTTCGGGATGCATAAGGCGCATCCTGTCGCAGGCACCTATAATTCTTGCCAAACCCTTCATCTCATTTTCATCAGTGAAGCACCTCATTTTAGCCCCCGGAACTGATTCTGCAAGTAAAGCCAGACGGGAGTAAATATCCTGAGGGATTGCAACCCTGGGTGACATTACCCGATTGGTATGACGTTTGTAAATTGCCTGATCCAACGGACCTAAAAGTTCTGTCAGTGCATCAGGCTTATGTTTCCTGAAACGTATTGCAGCTACCAGTTTTTCATCTGATTTATTGGGAAGGAAAGTGTAATAGGGTTCTATTCCCAGCTTAAGCGCATGGATATAAAGATTTTCATAAGCCGCACCAAAAGTGATAAATGAAGCTGTTTTCTGGAAATCGCCAAAGGAATGAGATCTGAATTCATCGTGAAACAGATACAATGTGCTGTTTTTATATAACCATTTCCATGGCTGATCATTGCCGGTTGAAGGGGCAGCGGCTGCAGCAGCTACCATATCACTGATGCTTTCCTTATCCGGCGAAATATCAGCATCATCTGCCTGTATTTTAAGTCCGGTAACCATCTGCTTCATTTCTTCAACAGTAAGCAGATGATAGGGGTTTACCCTGTTGATCTGTTTTTCGGTTTCAGCTTTTTGATCTCCGATCAGCTCTTCAAGATCAATATAATATCTCCCGGATTCATGGTACTGATCCAGCAGGATACGCCGGCTAACATCAGCCCCTACGGCACCACCAAGGGCAACTGAACTTGCCAGCTGTGGCCAGGTATTGATGGTTTGTTCTACTTCTATCATTGAGGCTTTGGCCATAAGGGAAATATTTTCAACGCCCAGCATTTGAAGCATGATTGGAATTTTATCCTCGGTGCTTAATCCTTTAATGGTATTGGGATCAACCTTATCAATAGTTCCGTGCAGCAGCGGGCGGTTTGGTTCCAGATCAAAACGCTCTACATCCAGCATTCCTCTGTCGCTGGTATCCATAATGACCGGAATACCTAATTCCCGGGCTTTAAAACGGGCCAGAATTTTAATATCCAGACCATCACATTCATCCACCAGCAGGTCGAGCTTTCCATTGCTGATGAAGAAATCATTCATATTTTCTTCAGTAAGGCCACTAAAAAAACAGTTTACCTTCAGGAAAGGGTCCATTTCGGCAATTTCCCTGGCTGTAATCACTACTTTGGGAATACCAAGATTATGAACAGAGGAGCGGATCCTGTTCAGATTACTGAGCTCAAGGACATCAAAATCAGTAAGACGAAGTTCACCGAATCCCCGTTCCATAGCAAGTGTCAGCGCAATAGACTGACCTACAGATAAGCCAATTATGCCAATCCGCTTTGTACTTAATATTTCCTGTTCTTTTGCAGTGATCTTATATTGATTCCGATTAGTCCTTACCTGCCTGAATTCTTCTTCATCAAGCATATGAACTAAGCGGCGATTCCAGGGATAATAGACCCAGACCCCATAAGCATTCATATCCCTGCCGGCCAGATGCTTTTTAATCAACTCAGGATATTCCTCAGGCCTGATACGTTGAGCCGGACTTTTCATTTTGATGAGCTCCTGCAGCTGACTGTAAATTTCATCGTGAAAAAAAGATACATTATTCTCGATAAGGTCGTCAAGAGCCACTTGTTCAGAGTGATCAGTTAGTCTCAGAAATACAGGTTTATAAACAAGTTGCATCTGTCCGGATGCCATTTTTAGTTCAGAAAGCCTGTTGTTCATGGGGTTTGGATGTTAAATAAAACGGAATGGGTTTATTGTTTATAAGTTCAGATTTAGGTGCTAAACTATAGTAAATTAAGCTTGCTTTCGTCGATTTTCTGACTTGCTACGATTTTTTTCGCATTGGCAATAGTAGCATTCAGATCCCACTCGTCCATATTCGGAATTTCAATATCATAATGGATCTCGATCTTTTTCTTACGAAGTTCTTCAATGCGAACGCCCTGAAGGTTATCACGGAGGGTCATAATTGCTCTTTTGTTCTCTTCATCAGCCGCACTCAGATTCTTCAGATCCCTGAGGATAAGCACTGTTGCAAGCAGATCAAGCTTAGGATAATAAAAGGTACCGTTATTCCCAATTCCATATTCTATTTCATAACCTACACTCTGAGCCATTTTTACTGTATAGGGAGCACAGAGTCCAAATAATGAATCCAGGCCGATCTGGGATGACATAGCTACACCAACCCTGGTTAAAAATATACTCCCGATGCCGTATCCGGCAATCTCTCTTGAGTTCCAGAGTCCGCAGCCCTCACCGGTACCATTCTGGGCGAATTTCCAAACCAGATCATGAACTGCAGGATCCAGGGATCCGGTGGCCTGTTCAATAGGCAGCAGTTCAGTACCTCCTGCAACATGAATGCGGGCACCGCCGTAAATATATTTTTTATCTAATGATTCAACAATCATCACGAAAGCAGCAGGGTTATTCATCCACTCGTTATTAGAGGACGTTACTTTTTCAACTCCTATACTGGTAAGTACTCTCCTGTGGCCCTCAATAAACAATTCGCAGGATCTGGGATCATCAATTGCCCTGAATGCCCTCAACCTGACCACCGGGTTACCATTGTTAAACTGAATTTCCATTCTTAATAGGTGCAAATCCCTGGAGAATATGCTAAATTTAGTATCTAAAATGTTTGAGTTGTTACTTCAGCACAAAGTAAATTAATTGATAAATACCTAGGTTTTAGTATTTATATTTATTTTTGCTGAAATATTAATGTTGCCCCAAATGTCTGATAAAAAGATCGATATCCTGTATGTTGATGACGAGGAAAATAACCTTATCTCATTTAAGGCAACTTTTAGGCTTAAATATAATGTATTGATCGCTTCCAGTGCAGATGCGGCGATGAAAATGTTGGAAACTAAGCCCGTTGAGATCATCATTACTGATCAGCGTATGCCTAATATAACCGGTATCGAATTTCTTGAAAAGGTAATAGAGAAATACCCTGAACCGGTTCGGATTCTTTTAACTGGTTATGCTGATATGAATGCCGTTATTGATGCGGTAAATAAAGGTAAGATCTTTCATTATCTGAGTAAGCCCTGGAGTGAACAGGAGCTTGATGAGACAATAAAAAAAGCATTCGAATTTTATACAGCAGCTAAAGAACTGAAAGAAATGAACAGTAAGCTGTCAGTATCCAATGATCAGCTGGAGTTTATGCTTCGGCAAAAACTTCTTTCCTGATCTCATCTTTCCCTTCTTTCTGATTAATTTATTGCAGGTTCATACTTTAGGGACTTTAAACGCGAACAAACCTTCAGGATTAAAGAAATCTCAGGCTTAGCAGCCCGGTTTTTAAGACTTTTAAATCCCCTCAGGAATTTTTACCGACAATTTTCCCTTTTTTACCGATTTCTTCAGTTTCCCTACCTAATTGCTGTTTAGCATCCTGTCATGGCACACTACTTTTGAGGAAACAAAACAAAAAAAATTATGAAAACTATAATAACTAC
>JBAZHY010000219.1:0-4522 GCA_041652175.1 Pedobacter sp. | reverse complement strand
TGCTTATATCGGAGGCGGTGCAGAAATTATTTACTGGCTTCAACTGAAACAAAATTTCGATTATCATGGAATTGACTTCCCGATATTACTATTGAGAAACTCAGCCATGATTACGGGTATGAATCTGAATGCCAAATTAAATCGGCTTAACCTGAATTTTAAAGATATCTTTCAGGATTCAGAAATACTGAAAAAGGAATGGGTGATGAATCACAGTGATCATAACCTGAATCTGAATGACGAATGGCAGGAGATCAGTTCAATTTTTGAAAAACTCAATCTTCGCACCTATAAAATTGACCCTACGCTCGGGCCAAGTGCTGAAGCCGTGAAGGCCAGATTAAAAAAAGCATTCAGGAATCTGGAATCTAAACTGATTAAAGCTGAAAAGAAGAATTTCTCAGATGCACTTTCCCAGATCGATACTATTAAAGCAAAGCTATTCCCTAATGGCGGTTTACAGGAGAGAAAAGAAAACTTTGGTACTTTCTATGTTAAACACGGGAAGAACTTTATTCATATTCTTATTGAAAACTTTAAACCCCTCGATCTGAAATTCACGATCCTGGAAGAGTAGAAATTTACATGACTTACCATACCTTCACCGAAAGTAAATTAAGGGATTTCACAAAATCCATTTTCAAAAAAATGGGCTGTTCAGAAGAGCATGCTGAGCTGGCTACCGATGTTCTGATCAAGTCTGATCTGAGGGGAATTGATTCACATGGTGTGGCAAGGCTTACCGGCTATGTCAGACTCTGGGAGAAGGGTCGGATTAATGCAAAGCCGGATATCCGGATCGTACATGAAACTCCCACCACCGCAACTGTTGACGGAGATGCCGGTCTTGGTTTGGTTGTTGCTCCATTTGCAATGAAAATTGCTATAGAAAAGGCAGAGAAATACGGCTCAGGATGGGTATCTGTCAGAAACTCCAATCATTTCGGAATAGCGGCATACCATACGATGATGGCTGTTGAAAAAGATATGATCGGGTTTGCCATGACAAATGCGAGTCCTCTGGTAGCACCAACATTCGCCAATGAGCGACTATTGGGTACAAACCCGATGTGTTATGCTTTCCCGGCAGGTAAATACCCCCCTGTAATTGTAGATATGGCAACTTCAGCAGCTGCTAACGGTAAATTAGAGATTGCCCAGCGGATGGGTAAAGCTGTTCCTGAGGGGTGGATTCAGAACGCAGAGGGGCAAGCCTCAACCGACCCGCATGAATTAAAGAAAGGAGGTTCGCTCCTGCCTTTGGGTAGCGACAGAGATCATGGAAGTCATAAAGGGTTTGGATTAAGTGCAACTGTGGATATTTTATCTGCTGTACTTTCCGGCGCTAATTATGGTCCATGGGTACCTCCGTTTGTGGCGTTTATGGAACCTTCGGCTAATCCGGTTGGTCTTGGAATCGGACATTTTCTGGGTGCTATGCGTGTAGATGGATTCAGACCGGCAGATGAATTCAAATCCCATCTGGATAACTGGATTGAACGATTCAGCTCTGCAAAGCAGGTATCACAGGATCAGAAAGTCATCATCCCAGGACAGCCTGAATATTATGCCGAAAAAGAACGGTCTGAAAATGGCATTCCTCTGATTGATGAGGTTTGCAATGATCTGAATGAGGTAGCTGCAAAGCTGGGGATTGAAGCACTAAATTTTTAATCAGAAATTTCAAAACTCCCTTCATTGAATCAGGAAATAAACTGCAATTTATTTCCTGATTCAAACTTAACCTGATATCTATGGGATTAAACCTTCATTTGCTCTATATTAGCAATAAATTCCAATTTAGAACAAATGAAGATTTTCCGGTACTTACTTATTGCAGTCTTTGTCATTTTTCAAGCTCCCCGACTATTAGCACAAGATACCTTAAGCCTTAATACACTTGTAGATAAAAATCAAAAACTGGTAGAAGAATACCCGACAGAGAAAGTTTACCTGCATTTCGACAAACCATACTATGCTTTAGGCGATACCATATGGTATAAGGCCTATGTTGCCACGGGTCAGGATCTTCCCTCCGATCTGAGCAAGGTTCTTTATGTTGACCTGATCAGCGAAAAGGATAGTCTGATCAGATCAATGAGATTACCTGTAGTAAATACTTCTGCCTATGGAAATATAACACTTGACCCTACAGTTTACAAACCCGGAAACTACCGCATCAGGGCTTATACTTACTGGATGCTGAATTTCAGTGATGAGTATTTCTTTACCAGAAATATTCCTGTAGGGGATGCAATCAGCAGAAAGGTCATAACCAATATCAGTCTTAAAGGTGAGGGTCCGGAGAGCTCACCAACGATTAATGCCCGGGTCATATTTAAAGACCCGGAGGGTGCTCCTTTCGCCAACAAAAAACTAAACTGGAGAGTCATCTCCAAATTTGAATCAATTGCCAGAGGAAGGGAAACTACTGATGCAGATGGTGCAGTTTCCTTAAAATTAACAGCATCAGAAAAGGCCGCTCTGGACACCGGTATTCTTGAAACCGTACTGGAGGTTGAAACAGAAAAAACAATTACTTCTCTCTTTCCTTTAAAAAATTCTTTTGCCGAAGCCGATATTCAGTTCTTCCCGGAAGGTGGCGATCTGATAGAAGGACTTAGTTCCAATGTAGCATTTAAAGCGATTCAGGAACAAGGAAAGGGTGTTCATGTAAAAGGTGAAATTGTTGATAATACAGGAAAAGTAATCAGCAAAATTGAATCGCAGCATTTAGGAATGGGGACGTTTAAGCTCAGTCCTGAAAAGGACAAGACTTATACCGCTAATGTCAGCTTCGAAAACGGAATTAAAAAATCATTTACATTACCCAAAGCAAAAACCGGTGGGATTACGCTTTCGGTAATTAATACAACCCCAACTAATATTTTAATTCAAATTGCAAGTAATCAGGCCTATTTTGAAGCAAATCTGGACAAAACTTATTATCTGGTTGCCAGAAGCAAGGGAGTAATCTGCTTTGCTGCACAAACAAAATTAAGTACAATTAGTGTTGGAGCATCAATACCTAAAAACAAGTTTCCGGATGGAATCGTACAGATTACGGTCTTCTCAAATTCAGGGGAGCCTTTAACAGAGCGTTTGGTATTTGTTAAACATAATGATATCACGAGTTTAAGCCTCAGTTCCGACAAAAAAGTATATGGTATCAGACAAGCTGTAAAAATGAATGTAGTTGCCAAAACTAGAAATGTACCCGTAGAAGGCAATTTTTCAGTTGCAGTTATTAATGAATCAAAAGTTCCATTTAATGAAGATGAAGCAAGTACTATTCTGAGTTCATTTTTGATATCCTCTGAATTACAGGGATATATTGAAAAGCCAAATTACTATTTCAACCAGGTCAATGAGAAGAAAATTGCAGATCTCGACTTATTAATGCTCACCCAGGGTTATCGTAAATACTCCTATAAATCTATTCTCAAAGATGAAAAACCTGTGATCAGCATGCTTCCGGAACAGGGCATTGAGTTCAGCGGTATACTGCGTACTGCAAATGGAATGCCTGTATCAAACGGAAGTTTGAAACTGGTAGTTCCTGCAAGCCGTTTTTATGCCGAAACCAAGTCAAATTTAAAAGGTGAATTTAAATTCGAGAAGGTAATTGTTCCTGATTCTGCAGAAGTTACTATCAGTGCAAGAAGTACCACTGCAGCAAAAAACATGATGATCGTTCTGGATGGAACAGCATTTCCTGTAGTTACAAAAAACATAAACAAGGCTGATGAGAAACTGAATATTGACAGTTTACTTGCCCCTTATTTAGACAATAGTAAAAGGCAATACAGGTTGGCCACTCAAATGCTTCAGGAGGTGGTTGTAAAAGCAACTGCCATCAAGAAACCAAGCCATATGGATCACTCATCGCTTTCCGGGCTTTCTACAATACCTGATCATCTGATAGATTCAGACCGGTTCCAGGGTTGTAATGTGTTTCTGAACTGCCTTCAGTCGGCTGCTACAGGACTAACCTATGCCGACAATAATTTTTACGTAACCCGGGTTTATAATAGTGGTCTGAGGGTGCCTGTTCAGATCTTCTACAATGGAATGGCAGTAGATGCCAACTATCTCAATAACATTATACCGGCCGATGTTGACAATGTGGAGGTATTCCTTAAAGACGAACTGGGTATGGTAAGCCGTACCTATAATACCAATGGAATTCTTGTTATTAACTCCAAAAAAGCTGTAAAAGGTTCTGCTTTGACTCCTGATGAGCTTAAAAAACTATTTCCTCAGAATAACGTGCTAAACTTTAATCCACATGGCTATGCGAAAACCAAAGAGTTTTATACACCAAAATATCTAACACCTGCAAGTAAAACTACAGGATCCGATTATCGAAGTACCGTTTATTGGAATCCAAGGATATTTACCGATAAAAACGGAACTTTTAACTTCGAGTTTTATCATGGCGACGTGAAAGGAACCTATAAAGCCGTGGTAGAAGGGACCGATATTGATGGAAATCTATCGAGGTTTATTTACCGGTATAAGG
>JBAZHY010000218.1:0-4529 GCA_041652175.1 Pedobacter sp. | reverse complement strand
GGATGTGGAACATTTCTTCTCTCATTCAGGGCATGCCCCGATTTTTGATCAGTTTGAACGGGGTTTAATTTCATCTGAAGAATTCAGGGAAGGCATCCGGAATATTGCCGGAATCCGGGAACTGACCGATGAGCAAATAGATGCTGCCTGGAATTCCCTGCTGGTGGGAGTACCTGAGCCTAATCATAATCTGCTGCTCAAAGTAAGAAAGCAATACCGTACTTTTCTGCTAAGTAATAATAATGAGATCCATTATAACTGGATTATGGATTATTTGAAAAGAGAACATCAGCTTGATTCGAACGCTATTTTCTTTGAGAAGGATTATTATTCCCATCTGATGAAAATGCGTAAGCCTGATCCTGAGATTTTTGAATATGTTTTAAAAGAACATCAGCTCGTTCCGGCAGAGACTTTGTTCATTGACGACAGTCCGCAGCATCTGAAAACCGCCGCCAATCTGGGTTTGCATACTCATCTTCTGACCGGCGATGAAAGCCTGGAAAGTTTTCTTTACTCTTCAGGGATACTCAAAAAATAGATCCGGGGATCTATGGATAATCAACGATTCTGCTCACTTCAGAAATTAATCCAGTTTACGTCGTTTTTTCTCTGCATTGATCAGACGCAATTCCCTGCCCATTTGTCCGGCTACTGCAGTGTTTTCCTCGGCTCTTCTGAATAAATAAGGCAACACAGCTTTTACAGGCCCGTACGGAACATATTTTACCACGTTATACCCTGCAGCAGCCAGATTGAAGCTTAGGTTATCACTCATTCCAAGAAGCTGGGAAAAGAAAACATGCTCATGATTATGTGCTATATTGTTATTGTCCAGAAGTTCTGCTAAATGGCGGCAACTCTTCTCATTATGGGTTCCGGCGACAAATGAAGTATTTTCAACATATTCCAGACAGAATTTCAATGCATCATCATAATCCTTGTCGCTTGATTCTTTGTCTGCATGAATAGGAGAGGGATAATTGAATTCTTCAGCACGTTCTCTTTCTTTTTCCATGTATGCCCCACGAACCAGCTTGGCACCGAAGAAAAAGTTCTCTTTCGCAGCAAGTTGATGATCAGCTTTCAGCGATGCCAGTTTATCATTCCGGTACAACTGATAGGTATTGAAGACAATGGTATTTTCCCGATTATACCGGCGCATCATTTCCAGAGCAATTGAATCTATGGTATCCTGGATCCAGCTTTCTTCGGCATCGATCATTATCCTGACATTCAGGTCATAAGCCAATCCGCATATCCGGTCGATCCTGTGCCTGATCCGTTCAAACTCTGCTTGTTCTTCGCTATCCAGTGCCTGTTTTGCATCTATTTTCTCGAGTAAGGAAAACCGAGCCAGTCCGGTACTTTTAAATACAGTAAAGGGGATCCGTTCATCGCCATCTGCACGTTTGATCGTCCTCATGATCTCTTCGCAGGTAGCATCAAAAACCTTTTCATCATCTTCTCCTTCCACAGAATAATCAAGAATTGAGCCTACACCACCGGAATCGAGCTGGTGAATGGTTTTCTCACATTCTTCAATATTTTCCCCGCCGCAGAACTGACGGAAAATAGTTGATTTGATCAGTCCTTTAATAGGCAGACCGATATAGAGGGCGAATTTGGCAATTGGCGGACCTATTTTCGTAAGAAAATTGTTGTTGATCACTCTGAACAACCAGTATGCCTGATTCAGATCTGCATTCGTTTTACCTCGGAATGCGATCTCTGTGTCATCGAAAGAAAGATTTTGGTTCATAGCCGGGAGGCTTTTATAATTGGTTACAGGGCAAAGTTAGAAATTATGAGAGATTAAGATGCCATTGCTAAAATTTGTAAGTTTGTATTATGTTAGATTTTACATTAGAAGGAGAATTCATACCGCTTATTCAACTATTGAAGGCTGTAAACATTGTTCAAAGCGGGGGCGAAGCTCAAATGCTTGTCTCAGATGGGGAAGTAAAATATAACGGGGAAATTGATTATCGTAAGCGTCTGAAGGTAAGGCGCGGTGATATTGTGGAATGCAGGGGTCAAAAAATAAAAGTTAAATGAAAATTATTGATAGTATAGGTTATTCTGTTTTTTTCGGTAACAGTCTTCAGGAACTGGGTTATTTTTTAGTTAAGAACAGTTACAGTAAGGTGTTCATTCTGGTTGACAGCAATACTGAAGTTCATTGTCTGCCGCTTGTTCAGCAGGCCCTCAGAGGTATTGAGTTTGACCTAATTGAAGTAAGTCCGGGTGAGGAAAATAAGAATATTGATTTCTGTATAGGTATCTGGAGAATGTTATTGGATTTCGGGGCAGACCGGAACAGTATCCTGGTCAATCTTGGTGGAGGGGTTATTACCGATATGGGGGGCTTCGCCGCTTCGACTTTTAAAAGGGGTATTGATTTTGTTCAGGTGCCTACTACACTCCTTTCTCAGGTTGATGCTTCAATTGGTGGCAAGACCGGTATTGATTTGGGGGATGTCAAAAATATTATCGGCACATTTACCCAGCCTAAAGCAGTATTCGTTCATACAGCTTTCCTGAAAACACTTAATGAACGTGAATTAAGGTCGGGATATGCTGAAGTGATTAAGCACGGAATGATTTATGACCGGGACTTGTTCAGAATGATGAAGAACTTAAGCCCAGATGAATTGAATGATCGGTTCATACACCGGTCTGTAGAGATCAAGAATGAAGTGGTTATGCAGGATCCTTTGGAAAAGGGACTACGTAAAATCTTAAATTTCGGTCATACTATTGGTCATGCGGTTGAAAGCTGGTCGCTGAGACATGATCAGATGTCTTTGCTTCATGGAGAGGCGATTGCTATTGGGTTTATTTGTGAGGCATGGCTGTCAGTAAAGAAAAACGGACTTAAACAATCAGAGCTTGATGAAATAGTAGTGGCAATGAAGAAAGTTTATCCTTACTATGAAATCAATAAGTCGAGTTATCCGGAACTGCTTGAAATCATGAAGAATGATAAGAAGAATAGTGGTGGAAAGATCAGTTTCTCCTTATTATCAGGGATAGGGCAATGCAGTTTTGATATTTTCTGTACTGAGGATGAAATTTTTGAGAGTCTGGATTATTACCTGAGTATTTAAATTATAAATATTTTCCTGTTCTATTTCACCACAATCTGATCACAATAAATTGAAATGTCTTGTCCCGAACGGATATGCCATGATGGTGTTTTGAGCAGACTTTCAGCATGTACTTTGATAAAGCGTGCTCTGGTTCCAGCGTTCAGGGCAGCATGGAAGGGAAAGAATGAAATTTTACTAATACCCGGATTCTCAATCGGATTGGGATTATTAGGGTTTACAATTTTCAGGGCTTCGCTGTATGTATTTCCATCTGAAGAAAGAGAATAGCTGACGAATTCGGGTAAAGCAAATAAATGCCAGTCGGGTTGTGCCTGCGGATTCATGAAATCCATATTCACTGAGCTCAGCGGCATCAGCTCACCCAGATCGAGAATAAAATCCATGTGGACTCCGGTATAATAAACCCAGTTCTGGTCGGCTTCCTGCCATGATTCATAAGATCCGAAAATTCCGTCGGTAAGACTTTCAACACCTTTTGATTTGCTGTTTGGATTTGTAATTGGAATGATCTTTTTCTTGAATGATTTTACTTTGTTTGTTTCTTCCATATTGGAGAAAATGCGCTGGTAAGACTCTCTGAAATGTTCAGGGGTACCGCTTCTTTCCCTGATCAGCCTGATCTTATTGAGCCCGCAGGAATCGACAAATTGGTTAACCAGGCGTTTCATTTCAGGCTTGGGAAGTACAATTCCATTGCTTTGTCTGAAATACATACTTCTTGGAGTATCAATTTCTGTCCGGCCGATCTGTATCTCAGCATACATAATTGGTAACCTTGCAGTTTTTACACGACTGACTAACTCTGAATCAGAAGCAACGGCTTTTTCTGCCTTATCGAACAGTTGCTTGTAGTGTTGCATCATCCCTGCCGATAGGTAGGCATTTTTAGCATGGATAGGATCACCGAAAATACTGAGAACCATTCCGCTGCTGACGAGCGATTTCTCCATGCTTTCGATGTACTGACGGATAAATGGAGCTGCAGCCCCAAAATATCCGTTAAGAAATTCATTGATGATAGCCTTGTCATCTGATTCCGGGTTCCACATCAGTTTACAGATCAGATAGGAGCGAAGTAAAGCCATTTCTGCAGCTGCTTCATTATTCGCCTGCATGAACAGGGCATTGACATGATTATCGGTATAGAATTTAATATTGGGCTTTATGGTATACAGATTCGGGAAGGGGGATACAAAATTGGTGAACTGAATATTATAATCCCAGATCAGGATATCTTTTGAAAGTGCACCCCAATCCCGCAGATCGTTTGAGAATGCCGGATCTGTGACGTATACCGGAGCCTGACGGCTGCTTTCTATATTGCAAAGCATAATATTGACATTCGGTTCAATGGCAATATTTTTCGGGGCTTTCCGTGAATACCAGTAGGCTAAGGTGGAAATGATCTTCTCAGGG
>JBAZHY010000217.1:0-4542 GCA_041652175.1 Pedobacter sp. | reverse complement strand
TGATGGCCACACCGCTCTCTTTCATTACAGTGCGCACATCCTTAAAGTCAACGTTGATATAGCCGGGAATGGTAATAATTTCAGCTATTCCTTTGGCCGCTGTCGTTAATATATTATCTGCTTGTGCAAATGCAGATCCTAAAGTTAGATTACCAAATATTTCACGCAGACGGTCATTTGAAATAACCAGATAGGAATCAACGTATTTCTTAAACTCTTCCAGACCTTCTTCTGCCTGAATTTTTCGACGCTTGCCTTCAAACGAGAAAGGAGTGGTAATAATTCCAACCGTAAGAATATCCAATTCCTTTGCTGCTTTTGCAATAATCGGACTGGCACCTGTTCCGGTTCCTCCACCCATTCCTGCAGTAATGAAAAGCATTTTAGTATTAGATCCAAGCATTCGCTTGATATCCTCAATATTTTCAATTGCAGAATTCTTACCCACTTCAGGTATTGAACCTGCTCCCATTCCCTCAGTCAAACTTGCGCCTAACTGAACTTTGTTTGGAATAGGGCTAAGCTCAAGTGCCTGAGCATCCGTATTACAAATAATGAAATCAACACCCGTGATTCCCTGACGGTACATGTGGTTCACAGCATTACCGCCGCCGCCACCAACCCCAATAACCTTGATGATCGATGACTTTTCTTTTAACATTTCAAACTGCATATCTTTAATAATCAGTTGGATAAATCTTTTTCGTGCTCAAACAGTTTATGATTTAATATTAAAGAATTTTCCACACTCGTTTTCCACATTTGTTAGAATGTGGGAAAATCCCCTTTTGTGGATAATTTTAAACATAGTCCTCATCCTTAATATCATCTTTAATAAATCTTGCTCCCTTCTGAAGCAATGAATCTAATAGTCCCATTGGCTTCTTCGGCTTCTGGGTAATCGTTGCTGATTCCGTAGATTTTGATTTACCTATAGTTTCCTCCAGCATTTCTGCCTTCTGAATTCCTTTGATCAGTAATCCGATACCGGTTGCATACATCGGGCTCTTCAACTCATCGTATACATTTTTAGGTAAAACATCATTTTTCGCAAGGTGTTCATTTGGATATCCAACACGCGCATCCAGGCCGGTTACAAATTCAACCAACTGAGGAAGATGCTTCAATTGTGCCCCACCACCGGTTATTACTATACCTGCTATTAGTTTCTTCTCAAAACCTGAAGATTTGATCTCATAATAAACATGTTCAATGATCTCTTCCATTCTGGCCTGAATTACATAAGCAAGATTTTTAACCGAAATTTCCTTAGGCTCCCTTCCACGAAGGCCGGGAACACAGATAATCTCGTTTTCCTTGTTTTCTTCAGCAAGTGCTGAACCAAAACGGGTCTTCAGTAATTCAGCCTGATTACGCATTACCGAACATCCCTCACGAATATCCTCGGTTACACTGTTACCTCCAAAAGGAATTACTGCGGTATGACGGATAATCCCTTCATGGAAAATAGCCAGATCAGTTGTACCACCACCAATATCAACAAGTACCACACCGGCCTCCTTTTCTTCTTCACTCAGCACAGATTCAGAAGATGCCAAAGGCTCAAGAATCAATTCCTGTGTTTCAAGTCCGGCATTACCCACACATTTCAAAATATTCTTTACCGCACTAACATGTCCTGAAATAATATGAAAGTTTGCTTCAAGACGCACACCGGCCATACCGATCGGATCTTTCACACCAGGCTCGTTATCTACCGTAAATTCCTGCGGCAATACATGAATAATTTCTTCTCCGGGCGGCATCAGAAGCTTGTACATATCTTCGATAAGCTTATCGATGTCTTTTCGCTGAATCTCGGTATTCAATTCCCTGCGGGTAAGAATACCACGATGCTGAAGACTTTTAATATGCTGTCCGGCAATACCTACGTTTACTACCTTCACATCCACATTGGATTGTGCGCTCGCTTCTTCAACAGCTAGCATAATCGCCTGAACGGTTTTCTGAATATTTGAAACCACACCACGGGTTACACCCGCAGACTCGGCTTTACCCATACCCAGGATCTCGATCTTCCCGTGCTCGCTTCTGCGTCCAACTGTAACGCAAATTTTCGTCGTACCGATATCTAGTCCGACAACTATAGGTGAATTTTTTGCTGAGGCTGAGTTAATTTGATCCATATAATTAGCATTAATTTTTTGTTACATCCTTAGTATCTGTTTCTATACTGTCAACAATCACCGAAGCATTTTTTAGCTTCAGTTTTGTTGAATCAATCAGATTTTTTTCACACACGATCTGATTAGCATATTTCAGATTAATTGTTTTATAGCTATCCCATCCTACTTTTGGAATCGCTTTCTTATAAAATAAAAGCAGGTTTCTAAACTTGGTTTGCAATGAATCGGCATCGCCAAGAATAATCTTATGATCACCTACTCTGGGTACCATTTCTATATCTCTGTTCAGATCAACGAATAACTGTTCAATCTGATTATCCCAAAGCGTATCAGCTTTGATGAATAATGCAGCCCGGTAAAGATCTTTCAGCAGTTTTGAATTTATTGTATCAACCTTACCTGTAAAATCTTCATCAATAAAACCATTAACTACCAGCACTTTTGCTGTGTAATTATCTGAAATTGGCATTTTAAACCCCTTATCATCTATATAAAAATGAAGATTAGCCATATTGATCACCCGCAGTACCGGTTCACGCTGCCTGATCTGAACATTTACAACACCATTCATATCAGCATAAACCTTGGCATATTCTATAAATGGATTAGCCTTTAATCTGATTTCCAGTCTATGAATATTAATATCATTTAAATCCTTCCCAACAAGTACACCACCGCTTTCCAAAAGGATCCGGTCAATTTCTTCCCGCTCCACAAAATTATACCGGCCCGGCAAAAGAATCTTTACATCACTGCATTTCAACTTATTTTTCTTCACTTCAATAAAACTCATTAACAAGACGATGCCACTCAGACTCACAAGCCAGAGAAACCCATATAAAATCGCCTTCCAGTTAATTCGTTTAAGCATTCTGCAATATCTCTTTTAATGGCTGAACCAATGTATCTATATCTCCTGCCCCCACAGTTAATAATAATTCAGGTTTATTCGCTTTCACATAACCTAAAGCTTCATGCTTAGATAAAATCCGTTTTGAAGTATTAGTGACTTTATCCATAATCATCGCAGAACTTACCCCCTCAATTGGTAGTTCACGTGCCGGATAAATTTCAAGCATGATCAAGTCATCAACCATGCTTAATACCTCAGAAAATCCGGAAGCAAAATCCCTCGTTCTGGTAAATAAATGAGGCTGAAAAATGGCCGTTAGCTTTTTATCCGGATAAAGACTTTTTACAGCCCGAATACAAGCTCTTAATTCTTCCGGATGATGTGCATAATCATCGATATAAATATGCCCCTCCTCTTTCAATATATACTCAAAACGTCGTTTAACCCCGAGGAAACCTGCTAAAGCCTTTTTAATCTTCTCAGGATCAATTCCCAGATGCAGGGCTACTTCAATTGCAGATACTGCATTTTCAACATTATGGAGCCCCGGAAGTCCGAGTTGAATGTTTTCTATTTCTGTATTCCAATTTTTAAAATCAAACCAAAAACTTCCATTCTCAATCCGAACATTAAATGCCTGAATATCAGCCATCACATTAGCTGAATATGTTTTTCCTCCCTTAAGATCAAGCCCTTTACGATAAATCAGTCTTCCTTCCGGCTTAAGCTGTGAAGTGAACTGCCTGAATGACTCAACCAAATGTGTTTTATCACCATAAATATCTAAATGGTCTGCATCCATTGAGGTAACGATGGCTATGTCCGGATGAAGGGTCAGGAATGAACGGTCAAATTCATCAGCTTCAACCACCATAGTATTATTTTCACCAAAAAGAACATTTGAATTATAATTGCTTGCGATACCTCCGAGAAATGCAGAACAATCATATCCGCTGTCTTTCAATACATGGGCAATAATTGAAGATGTGGTGGTTTTACCATGGGTTCCTGCAACCGCAATGGTATACATGCCTTTACTTATAATGCCCAATACCTCAGAACGCTTTTTAAGTATATAAGAACGGTCTGTGAAATAATTCAAAATCGCAGAGTCTTTAGGAATTGCAGGGGTATAAATTACAAGGGTATTAGGGTCATTCTCCTGAAAACTCACCGGAATATTACCTTCTTCATCCTGAAAAACAACGGGAATACCTTCATTCATCAGGTTCTCGGTAAGTTGCGTGCAGGTTTTGTCATAACCACATACCACGCACCCCCGTTTTTTAAAATAACGTGCAAGACCGCTCATCCCGATTCCACCGATGCCCACCAGATAAACCCTCTCTATATTTTCCAGTTCCATAATAACTTTATTTTGCCAACTTTAATACTTCCCTTGCAATAATCTCATCCGCATCAGGCAATTCCATTTTGCCGATATTCTCAGACAGTTCTTTACATTTATTTTTATCATTTAACAGCAGTAAGGCAATATCAACTAACTCGGTTTCGGCAACAGAATCTGTCACCATCAGGGCA
>JBAZHY010000216.1:0-4570 GCA_041652175.1 Pedobacter sp. | reverse complement strand
CCGGAGGAAGACAATCAAGAGTAGAAGAGAAGTTCGGTAATATTTATGATCATTTTGCTGTAGAGTTTGACTTTGCGGGAGGGATTAAGGGATATAATTTCTGTCGCCAGCAGGATGGATGTGCATCCAAAAACTCTGTAGAGATTATTGGTTCAGAAGGAACGGCCTTTTACCAGGGGAATGTGCATAAAATCAGCGGGAAGAATAACTGGGAGTATCAGGGTGAAAAGAAAGATATGTATCAGGTACAGCATAATGAACTGTTTTCATCCATCAGAACAGGAAAGCCAATGAATGATGGAGAAATGATGGCTAACAGTACCATGCTGGGAATAATGGCAAGAATGGCGGCTTATAGTGGTCAGAATATTACATGGGAACAGGCAATGAATTCCAATCAGGTTCTGGGCCCCGATTTTCATCAATATAGCTGGGATCTAAAATGGCCGGTTCCACCGCCTGCAATACCGGGTGTGACTAAAGTTTTGTAAGGTTTGTTTCACAAAAGCCTTAACGGAATGACAGATTTATAAAGAATAGAAACCAATTACCCTAAGAAATAAAGAAGATTTAGAACTAAAAAACAAATGATGATAAACACCTTAAAAAAAGTACTACTATTCCTATGTATTCTGCTGATCGGCAGTCCAATAGTTTATTCCCAGGAGACAATGTTTGAATTTGGAACATCAACCAGTATGGATGCGGTGTTATCTAAATCAAAAGTGAAAGAGAGCAAATTAAAATGGGTGAATGTCAACACCACAAAGGAAACCTGGAAGGTGATGAAAGATGGATCACTTTCAAATACAGGACTTCCTATAGGGGTTGTGCGTTCAGAAAAGCAATATGAAAACTTTATTCTCCATGTTGAATGGAAGCATATGGAACCGGGAGGTAATTCCGGAGTATTTGTATGGAGTGGTGCTAATCCCAAGGGTAAAAATCCTCTTCCTGATGGGGTGGAAGTTCAGATGCTGGAACTCGATTGGGTGAACCTTAACCTGAGAGACGGGGTTAAACCTCCGATTGCCTATGTGCATGGTGAACTTTTTGGCGTCCAGGGAGTAACTACTACACCCGACAATCCAAGAGGGGAAAGAAGTAAGTCGATAGAAAACCGTGCCAAAGGAAAGGGAGAGTGGAATACCTATGATGTGGTTTGTGTTGATGGTGTGATCAAACTTGCTGTTAACGGGAAATTTGTCAATGGTATCAGTAAATCTACTCAGAAAAAGGGATACTTATGTCTTGAAGCTGAAGGTGCACAAATGTACTTCCGTAATTTCAGGATTATTGAACTTGCCCCGGGGGTTACCTCTCCTGAACAAATTGCAGCATTGTTGCCATAACATTCAGACTCTGAATAAAAGGCTGTAATTGAAAACGATTACAGCCTTTTTTATTTGAATACGTTGAAGTATTATCATTTCCATTTATAATTTTGCGTGCTGTGTTCGATGCAGGTACTTAAATAATTCATTCTGATGAAAAAATATTTTCTATTCTTATTAACTGGTCTGATCGTTTTTTCCTGTTCTCCGAGTCGTCAGTCATTCAGTGTTCTGTATTTTTCGAAAGATACTACAGACAGGAATGCGGAGAACCTGAAGGTAGCCGGCAAAACGAATGGTTGGAAAATTATTTTGACTAATAATGAGCATTATTTTCATGAGGATTCACTTTCTAAAGTTGACGTATTGTTTTTGCCCTATTCCTCTATTAATGGTCTTGGATATAGGTCTATCCCTGCATTAAAACGTTATCTGGAGGCGGGAAGAGGCGGTATTATCACCGTTCAGGATACGACACTGAATCTGACTCAATGGCCCTGGCTGCAAAAATGGAATGCTCAGGACAACAGTGATAAATGGAAACAGAATAATGGATGGATCTATAAAATCAGAAACGATTACAAAGGAAATGAGCTTGGTAATTCGATTGCTGAGAACCTTGAAAAGCATAAAGCACCAGATTATACGCTCGCAAAAACCTCAAATGTTCCCGATAGCAGCAGATATATACGTACAGTTCTGGCACAGGGTTTTGATGAGCCGATGGCGATGGCAATACTTCCCAATAATGATGTGGTTCTTGCTGAGCGTAAAGGAAGTGTAAAGATCTACAATCGTGAAACTAAACAAATACGAATTATTACTAATTTTAATGTATTTAGTGGGATTGAAGATGGCCTTTTAGGATTGGCAGCTGATCCGAACTTTAAAGACAATCACTGGCTGTACTTCTATTATTCTGTGGCCGGCGACAGGGCGATTAACCGTTTATCCAGATTTGAACTGAGCGGTGATAGTTTGGTTTTGGATTCGGAAAAGATTCTTCTGGAAATTCCTACCCAGCGAAAGTATTGCTGCCACTCGGCCGGCTATATTGCCTTTGACAAAAATGGTCTGCTGTATCTGTCAACCGGTGATAATACAAATGCTGAGGAAACGGAAGGATATACTCCGGTGGATGAGCGTCCCGGACATTCTCTGGCTGATGATCAGGCAACAGCTGCAAATACAAATGATCTGAGAGGAAAAATATTGCGTATTAAACCCCTGGATAATGGTACTTATGCGATCCCCAAAGGTAATCTGTTTCCTGAAGGGAATCCCAAAGCCAGGCCGGAGATTTATATCATGGGCTCCCGAAATCCTTACCGTTTTAGTGTAGACAAGAAAAATAGTTATTTGTACTGGGGGGATGTTGGTCCAGATACCAAAGTAATGGGACGTGATGGCGAGCTTATGAGTTATGATGAGATCAATCAGGCCAGAAAACCGGGCTTTTATGGCTGGCCTTATTTTCTTGGTGATAACGAGGCGTTTCCGAAGTATGATTTTGCGACAAAGCAACTTGGGTCAAAGAAAGATCCATCAAATCCCGTAAATGATTCACCGAATAATACCGGCGAACGTATTTTACCGCCAGCTCAGTCCGCCATGATCTGGTTTGGCAAAAAGAATTCAAAGAGATTTCCTATGCTTGGAAATGGAGGGGCTTCTGCAATGGCCGGGCCTGTTTATTACAGTGATTTATATCCCGGTTCTACCTATAAATTACCCAATTATTACAATGGTAAATTATTCATCTATGAGTGGATTCGTGGGTGGATAATGGCTGTAACTCTGGATGAGAATGGAAATTATCTCCGGATGGAGCCTTTTCTGGAGCATCTTAAGTTCAAGGCTCCGGTTGATATGCAGTTCGGGTCTGACGGGGCTTTGTATGTACTGGAATATGGTACAAACTGGTTTTCTAAAAATATGGATGCAAAGCTGGTTCGCGTTGAGTATATGGAAGGAAACAGAATTCCTGTACCTGAGATCACTATGGATAAACAGTATGGGGCAGCGCCATTCGTTGTACAATTATCCGGTAAGAAATCTATAGATCACGATCGCGGTGACCGGTTAACCTATAGCTGGAATATCGATGACAAAGACCTGCAGGGAGAAACTATAAATTATACATTTACTCAGCCGGGAGTTCATAAGGTTAAATTAACAGTCAGTGACAATAAGGGAGGAAATGGTACGGTTGTATCACAGGTTTTTGTTGGAAATACTCCTCCGGATATCCGGATTGAAACAAAGTCCAACCGTAGTTTCTATTGGGATAACTCCATGCTGGACTATCAGGTAAATGTTATTGACAAAGAAGAAGCTGTTATTGATTCTAATAAAGTAAAAGTCTCTTTTGGTTACATTCCACGAGGAAAGGATCTCGCTGTTATTCTTAGCAAAAATCAGGATGCCGGTAGTTCGGGATATTTAAGAGGACAGCAAATGACAGCTACACTGGATTGCAGAGCCTGCCATTCGCTGGATAAGGCATCAGTTGGGCCCACTTATATGGCTATTTCATCGCGCTATAAAGACAAACCTGATGCGTTGGCAAACCTGAGCGATAAGATTATAAAGGGTGGTAATGGTTCATGGGGCGAAAGAGCAATGACACCGCATCCGGAACTCTCTAAAACTGATGCTGAAGAAATTGTGAATTATATTCTTTCCCTGTCCGGGAAGTCTGGGGTCAAACAGGCCCTAAAGGATAAAGTAATATTAAAAGAGCATATCGGAAAGGGGGTAGAGGGAACCTATCTTTTGAATGCCGGCTATACTGATCGGGGAGGCAATGGCATTGAGCCTATTCATAGTCGCGATTACATAGCACTGAGGAATCCTTTGGTACAAGCTGAAGATTTTGATGAGGGTAATGTCCGTTTAGGGACCATAACAACGGTTTTTCTTACTTATGCCACCAGTATTGGTCATAACAGTTTTATACGTTTCAATAAAATAGACCTGAGTCATGTGAAGCAGTTGAAGTACAGGGTTCAGCCACAGGTGGGGGGTAAGATAGAACTTCGGCTGGGCCGGATGAATGGGCCGATAGTCAGTACATTGAATATTCCTTCAAAACCATCAGGGGGACAGGCTTCATGGAAGGAATACTTTGCCAATCTTAACGAGACTAACGGGGTTCAGGATTTGTACTTTGTTTTCACTAATGCCGAAGGAAAGAAAGGTTTATTTGATCTGGACTGGATTTATTTTTCGAATAC
>JBAZHY010000215.1:0-4582 GCA_041652175.1 Pedobacter sp. | reverse complement strand
CTTTGCTGAATTGGGAATAATTACACTTACTGCTCCGTTTGTTCTAAGTACCTGGATGATTTTAAAGCTTAAAGATTTACAGAAAAAGGGTAGTAATATTTCATTTTAATACGATGCTTAAAAGGGGAAACTATTGGGAAGTCTCCAATTGTATTTGGGAATAGCTATTTCAAGATGAGACACCTGCATCCTTTTGTAATGGCCCGTTAAGAATCTGATTCTTCAGAATTCTTCAAAAAACCTCCGTAGAGTTATATTATGAACATTTTAACTACCCTGAAATAAAATCCCAAAGCAGAAAATAAATTCCCAATACCCCTGAGGAATTATTCCGGAGCCATTATTCATTCTTTTTTGATTAATTAAAGTGTCGTATAATTTTTATTGTGGTAAAGCTTTTTCCGTATAAGACACTTCGATTAAGCTTTGGAATAGCTTCGACATTGATTCGGGATTTCTCCCATACTGCTCCCGACTTCCTTCGATAATTGTTCTGCCATTCGTCGACATTTCTTCGAAAATTTTGCGGCATTTCTTCGGGAGTTCTTCGACATTTCTTCGACAACGCTTCGGTACTTACCGAAGAACTCCCGAAGAAATGCCATTCAAAGGGCGAATAAAGGGCAGATTATTCCCGAATGAATCCCGGCAGGTTTCCGAAACTTATCCGAAGAACTCCCGAAAATCAGGCCAGGTGTGTCAAACTGTGTCAATCTGTGTCAATTTGTATCAAATTGAGTCAGAATTTTGTGTCCATTCACTTTCTCCACATATTTGTGCTGTACCGGTCTTCATTTATTTTTTCATTAACCCTAAAAAATTAAACACATGCGAAAGATCAGAACAGGAGTCAGTGCTGTTCTCTCCAAAAAGGCCGTGAAAATGTCCGGAGACACAGAAAAGGAATCGAAGTGGGGATAGCTGGATACTCGTTTGAAACTCCAAAATACAGATGATAGTAAAAGGTTTTGGATTTAATTGTGAATTTTGGGTAGATAATGTTGGTACTTAATAGCAAAAGCAATGACAGAATTCTGGGAACAGGCGTTTAAAGACAAACAAGAAATGTGGGGTTCTGAGCCCGCAAAATCTGCTGTATTGGCAAAAGACTTTTTTGAGGAGCATCAGGTAAAAAGTGTGCTTATTCCGGGAATTGGTTATGGGCGAAATGCACAGATTTTTTTAGATAGTGGCATGCTTGTAACAGGAATCGAAATTTCGCAGACAGCCATCGATTTAGCTCATAAACATTTTGGAGATCAGCTGAAAATACATTGTGGCTCAGTGAATGAAATGCCTTTCGATGATAAATTATTTGATGGTATATTTTGTTATGGCTTAATACACCTGCTTGACAAAAACGAAAGGGAGAAGCTTATTCAGGATTGTTTTAAGCAATTATCGGAAAACGGATTTATGGTTTTTACAACCATCTCAAAGGAAGCTGACACTTACGGACAAGGAACACTTATCGGTAAAGACCGGTTTGAGATGTTTGGTGGAGCTAAGTTATTCTTTTATGACAAGGAAACAATAGAAGGAGAATTCGGGAATGCCGGACTTTTTGAAGTATCGGAAATAGCTGAAAATTATCCTTTCTATTTTATAAAATGCAGAAAGCATCAATAAAGTAAAAGCATCAATGAAAATAGAAGTATATGATTTAAACGGCGTAAAAATTGCTGAACTAATTTCGGATGAAATCATTATCAATAATATCGAAGACGGAACTGATTTGTTAGGAAATTTATATTATGAGGGATTCGACAGGGTTATACTGCATGAAAAAAATATCACGAGCGATTTTTTTGATCTGAAAAGCCGGATTGCAGGGGAAATTCTTCAAAAGTTCTCGAATTATCGTGTTCGCCTGGCTATTGTTGGTGATTTCTCGAAATACGATTCCAAAAGCCTGGCAGATTTTATATATGAGAGTAACGAAGGCAGACATATTAACTTTGTATCTTCAACAACAGAAGCAATGGATATTCTATCAGCCGGGTAGATCGGGTAACAAATGAAATTATAATGGATAACAGTGAACTTAAGGAATACAAGTCGGTTAACATATAAATCGGGAAGTAATGGACATCAATAAAATTAAATCGTTTAACGAAAAGATAAACAGTTTTGCAGATGCATTGCTGCCTGAACTGGAAAATATTTATAAAGACATCCATCAAAATCCTGAATTATCCATGCAGGAGGTCCGGACATCAAAAATTGCAGCGGACTATTTAATAAAATACAATTTTGAAGTAAGCACAAATGTAGGGGCGCATGGGGTAGTGGGACTGATGAAAAATGGTGATGGTCCTGTGGTTATGCTGCGGGCAGATATGGATGCCCTGCCCGTTACTGAAACGACAGGCTTACCTTATGCCAGTAAAAAAATCGGCAGGGATGAAGATGGTGCGGAAGTAGGCATCTCACATGTTTGCGGTCATGATTTACATGTAACCTGGCTTATGGGTGTTGCAAGGGTATTTTCAGAAAATAGAACACTTTGGAAGGGGACATTAATGCTTGTTTTCCAACCGGGAGAGGAAGTTGGCAGAGGTGCACAAAGCATGATTGATGACGGAATGATGGAGCGTTTTCCGAAACCGGATATTATTTTAGGTCAGCATGTTATGGTGGGGGAAGCTGGAACGGTAGGTTATAGAAGTGGTGCTATACTTTCTGCCGGCAACAGCCTTAAAGTAAAACTTTTCGGACGAGGGGCTCACGGTTCTTCCCCACAAACGTCTATAGATCCGGTTATTATGGCCGCAGCTACAACAATGCGATTGCAAACTATTGTTTCGAGGGAAATTGCACCCTCCGAAAATGCAGTATTGACCATTGGTGCCCTTCAGGCAGGAACAAAGGAGAATATTATACCTGAAGAGGCTACCCTTAAGTTAAACATCCGTACGTTTAACAATGACGTGAAAGACCATATCCTTTCAGCTGTGAAACGTATTTGCTGTGCAGAATGTGCAGCTTCCAACGCGCCAAAAGATCCTGAATTTACCGAACTGGACAGCTATCCCCTCACCGAGAATGATGCAGATGCTACAGCCAGGGTTGCGGAAGCATTTCACGCGCAATTTGGAAATAAAGCCTACGAAACGATGCCTGCCTCAGCCAGCGAGGATTTTAGTGTCTTCGGCAGAAGCTGGAAGGTCCCCTATGTTTTCTGGTTTGTTGGTGGTACGGAGCCGGAAATATACAAGGATGCCGTAAAGAATAATCAGCTGAATTCCATTCCCGGTAATCATTCACCCAAATTTGCTCCTGTCATACATCCAACTCTGAAAACCGGATTACAGGCTATGATGACAGCAGCAGCTGTCTGGCTTGAATAAGAATTTCTGAATGGTTTTTATAAGAAAATTTAAAAGCTGCATATATTTTTTAGTTTCCTGATTTGACATGAATGGTTGCTATTATCATTAGTGAAGTAACAACTGTCATTGAACCCGTACATGGTTTATAAAAGATAAGATGTAAGTACTTTTTCACCGCTCAGACAATACTCAGACGATACTCAGGCTATAGTCAAACGATACTCAAACGATACTCAAACACCGCTCACTGACCACTTATCCGCCTGCTTAGGAACGGTTTAGAAATAGTTTAGGGTCGGTTAGGGGATACTTTAAGGGAATAAAAACACAAAAGTCCGATACTTTCATATCGAGCCCGGTACCTGGGGTGGGTTCCGATAACCACCGGAACGAATCCGCACTCGCTTTTGGGTGAACAGGATTTTAAGTTCTGATTATATTGTAAATGCCACCCGTTTCATCCAGAAATAACTCAACGAGAATTTGCGTGTTTGATAATTTACTTCAATTGCGTCCATTCATTTCTGATGGCCGCATTCGCAGAATAGTTCGTGTCGGTCACTGTGAGTGGTCAGTGGTTTGCTCAACTAAAGACCCGCCTGAAATTTATTTTGAAACCCAGGATAAATGAAGCCGGAGTTGATTTGATGCAAAAAAGCCGTCCGAAATTACTTTTCCGGACGGCTTGGTCTTATGGCTATTTATTCCCAGCCCGGGTTTTGCTTAAGAGCCGGATTTAAAACGATGTCAGCGTTAGATATTGGTTTGAAATACTTCTTATCGTCAAACACTCGTTTTTCGTCGTCCCTCCAGGTGATATGGCCTTTGTTACCCTCAGTCAGACGGGCAGCTTTACCATCGACCACATAATAAACTACGCCCGGAGTTTTGGCTGACGGAATCGCATCAACGAAGGAAACATCCGGTTTGCCATTTCCGTCAAGATCCATCGGCAAGTTTTTACCGGGAACATAGATACCCTTCCACTGCATTTCCAGCAGATGACCTTTTTTCCATCTTAGCAGGTCCTCATATCTCAGGCCTTCATAAACGAGTTCGATTCCTCTTTCTCTTCTTACTTCCAGTAACAAGGGATCACTTATTTCCGGGAAATAGGTTTCTTTCAAATAGGCGTCGGCAATAGCAGGCATCGCGTTACTCACTCCTGCACGCGTCCGTAAAACACCGATTGTCTGCGCCCACACAGTCGCATCCATTTGGCCCAGTTCGGATTTCGCCTCAGCATAGTT
>JBAZHY010000214.1:0-4599 GCA_041652175.1 Pedobacter sp. | reverse complement strand
CATACCTGTTTATGTTTCTGGTTTCATCGCTGGTAGCGATATTTCCTTTCACCGTGGGGGGCTTGGGAGCCCGGGAGCTCGTTTTTGTATACGGGGCCCAATACTTTCAAATGGATCAGCATCTGGCAGTAATCATCAGTCTGCTGTTCTATTGTATCTCAGCCCTGCTCTCGTTCAGCGGCATCTATTTTGTATTCCACCCTCAGGAAATCGGAGTCAACAAAGTAGAGCTGAAGCAAAATATAGAAATTGAGCCCTGATCCACTGGTGCGAGCTTGAATCTGCTGGTGCGAGCTTCAAGCTAGTACCCTTATATCCTATAAGATACTCAGACAAAAAATCCCTTCTGATTAAAAAATTTAAATTCTCTTAACATTGAATGTGTAAATTCAACTATTGAATGGATGCAAAGCATCTGATTCGGAAAAGAATTTAATCTTTAATCAAATATCATGAAATCCATTTTCAAACAAACCCTCCGTTTAAAATCTGTAAACAGGAGTAGTTCACTGATCATCTCAGGATTGTTTTTAATTCTGACTAGCTGTGGCTCAAACAAAAAACCATGGGAATTGAGCAAACTGTTTGAAAGCACTAAAGATAAATTCCCTTACGAAGCCACACTCGGTCCGCAGGACGACAGTACCTATATTGTTTCCACCTCTCAAATCATCAAACCGGCAGGTGATACTAAAGTATTTCCCGGCCGACCGGTGGATCTGGCTTTGAATGCCTCCGGCGATATCCTCGCGGTTAAGAATATCAATTCCATTGTGTTCATGAATGCCCTGAACCACCAGATTATTCAAACATTGAAACTTCCCGGTGGCGGACATACTTTCACCGGGATCATCTGGAATGATACTGATCAGAAAGTATGGACCAGCGACAGCAAAGGATTTATCAGATCTGCTAAGAAATCAGCAAACGGTACTTTTGTCTGGGATGATGCCATAGCTATACCTGGGCCAACTGCTACTGATAAATCAGGCCCATATCCAGGAGGAATAGCCATCGATACTCAGCGCGGATACCTGTATGTTACCCTGAGCCGTAATAATACCCTGGGGATAATCAACCTGAAGACAGGAAAACTCGAAAGCCAGATCCCGACAGGGATGGCACCTTATACGGTCCTCCTTCATGGTAATAGGGCTTATGTCAGTAATTGGGCAGGACGCAGACCAAAAGCCGGTGATAAGACCGGTCCTTCAGGAGGATCGGAGGTAGTGGTAGATCCCAAAACAGGAATTGCTTCATCCGGAACGGTATCGGTCATTGATCTGGAAAGCAGGAAACAGATTAATGAGATCGAGGTGCAGCTGCACCCTTCCGGAATGGCGTTTTCACCCGATAAAAACCTGCTGTACGTTGCTAATGCCAATAGTGACCTTGTTTCAGTCATCGATACCAGAACAAATCAGGTTCTTAAAAATTTAAGCACCAAGCCAATGGATGAGCTTCCGTTTGGAAGCGCACCTAATTCTGTTACTGTGAGTAAGGACGGAAAAACATTATATGCTGCCAACGGTGGGAATAACCACATTGCACTGATCGATCTGCAGCAGGGTAAAGTAAAAGGGCTTATCCCCACAGGCTGGTATCCGGGTGCAGTCATTCTTTCGCAGGATGGAAATAAATTATTTGTAGCCAATACCAAAGGGATTGGCAGCCGGCAAACAGGATTAAGGGATAAAGGTCTCAATTCGCACGACCATTCAGGTTCAGTCTCATTTATTCCTGTACCGGATGCCGGTAAGCTCCGGGAATATACCCTGAGTGCTGCCACCAGTATGCGCCTGCCTAAAATTGCACAGGCCCTCCGGTTGGAGCGTGTTAATGAACGTATAGTTCCTGTTCCAACACAACCGGGAGAAAAATCGGTATTCAAGCATGTGCTTTATATTATTAAAGAAAACCGTACTTATGACCAGGTATTCGGCGATCTGCCTCAGGGAAAGGGCGACAGCTCACTCACTCAGTTCGGACGTAAGATCAGTCCCAACCACCATGCCCTGGCTGAACAGTTTGTGTTACTCGACAATACCTATTGCAATGGGGTTTTGAGTGCCGACGGGCATCAGTGGACTAATGAGGGTGTGGTGACTGATTATATCGAAAGAAGTTTCGGAGGTTTTGTACGAAGCTATCCTTATGAGGGCGATGATGCCATGGCCTTCGCATCTTCCGGATTTATCTGGGATAAGGTATTGGATGCCGGATTAACATTCAGAAACTACGGCGAATTTGTAAAAGCTGAGGTAGAGCCTGCAAATGCAAGCTGGACTCAGATTTATAACGATTATAAGAACGGAACAAGAAATGTAAAGATCAGGGCCACCAGTAAACTGCATACCATGGCTCCCTATTTATGCCCTACTTTCGTTGGTTTTCCAAGTTCCATTCCGGATGTATACCGTGCAGGGGAGTTTCTGAAGGAGTTCAGGGAATATGAAAAGAAAAACGCATTACCCAACTTCATGATCATGCTTCTTCCTAACAACCATACCACCGGCACCAGGGAAGGTTATCCTACTCCAAGAGCACAGGTAGCAGATAATGATCTGGCTTTAGGTCGGATTGTGGAAGCCGTAAGCAAGAGCAAATTCTGGAAAGAAACAGCCATATTCGTGATTGAAGATGATCCGCAGGCAGGTCTGGATCATATCGACGGACGAAGGACGGTAGCCCTTTGTATTAGTCCTTACACCAAAAGAGGTGAGGTAATCAGTACCCATTACAATCAGAACAGCGTACTGAGAACCATCGAACTGATCCTCGGACTCTCTCCTATGAGTCAGTTTGATATGATTGCAAACCCTATGACCGACTGTTTTACCAATAAACCGGATTTCAGATCGTATACCGCTTTACCGAATCAGATCCCGCTGGATGAAATGAATCCGAAACTATCGGCCTTATCCGGAAAGAAAAAGTTCTGGGCACAAAAATCAATGGAAATGTCGCTGGATGAGCTTGATGAAGCCAATGAAGATACCCTCAACCTGATTCTATGGTATTCGGTTAAGGGTTACAATACGCCTTATCCTAAACTGGCTAAAATAAAACAAAGGGAAAGATAATTCAGGCAGATATGGCGGAGCGGGAATGTAAACTGGAGTTCTTCTTGTTGGGTATTGTTGAAGGCGGGCTTATCAGCACTACTCTTCTTTAGGAAAACTAAGGTTGATTTAGCATAAAGGTATTATATGTGTTGCTGTGAGGGGTTAATTGTAATCACTCTTTGCTAATAACTCATAATTCACTTCTTCTTAGTTTTCTGCTCTATGGCTTTCAAACTTTCCAGATAGTTTTTTTCAGCTTCGCTCAATGTTTTTGCCTGATAATTTTTGTATTCTATGGTGGCTTTTTCTATAGCTTGATCGTGGCTTATGCCACCTGCTCCCTGTAACAGCTTTTCTCCGCTCATAGTCAAAATTCGGTCTAAATGCGTTGTCCAGTCTTTCATTGTCATTGCCTGTTCCCGTTCAGCTTGTCGTTCGGCAAAGTCCAAATATCCCGAAACTATTTGTCCCAATGCCCGCAATTCTTTCTCGTCTAAATAATTCTTTGCTACCACTACATCTTTCAAGTATGGACGATTACCTGTAAAAGTCATCAGCCCCATAAACTCTTTTTCGGCATCGGAACGGATAAAAATTATTTCGGCTGCCGTTTGTCCGTGAACGGCATAGTGAATTTTGTTTTGTACCTTTTTGAAAAACTCAATGGAAACATCTGCTTTGGGGTCGTAGTCTATACTGGTAGCGTAAATGTCTAATACCTGGCGATAAAACACTTTTTCCGAAGCACGAATGTCTCGTACGCGTTGTAAGAGTTCTTTCCAGTAACCGCCACCGCCAAGGTTTTTCAGGCGTTCATCGTCCATTGTAAATCCTTTGCGTATGTATTCGTTCAGACATTTGGTTGCCCATTGGCGAAATTGTGTGCCCCGTAACGATTTTACACGATAGCCAACCGAAATAATAACATCAAGATTGTATAATTTTATCGTGCTTTGTTGCGTTTTTCCTTCAATAGCACCGTGTTGAGTGGTAATTCGGATATTCCGAATTACCACTTTTTCTTCTAACTCGCCTTCGTCAAAAATGTGTTTGATATGTTCACTAATAGTTGATTTGGCTTTACCAAACAACAAACTCATTTGTTCTTGTGTAAGCCAAACGGTTTCATCTTCAAAACGCACATCAACCGATATTTTTTCATCTTCGGTTTTAAAAATGATAAACGCCGAATTACTATTTGTGTTATTACTCTTATTCATAGCTTATAATTTTATAGCACACAGATGATACTGATCGTATTGATTTGCACTGATTTTTCTGCGTTATCCAAAGTCTCAATGGCCAAATCAAAGATTAATCCTAACATTCATTTATTACAAGACAGAAGCGTTTCAGCGTCTTTACATGATGATCAATCCAGTTACGTCACTCCCTTTCAGAATTTCTTAAATTCTATCGCTCTGAATGACGAAGATTCTTAAAAATAACATTAAGCCAGCACCTCCAGCCAAGCCTAACTATTATTCTTCAGATACCAATCGTAAAACCCACGTAAGCCCGTCTCAAGATCAGT
>JBAZHY010000213.1:0-4606 GCA_041652175.1 Pedobacter sp. | reverse complement strand
GTGGCTATTGGTATTCATAAAAACGATCTGGAAAGTGTTATCTTAACCTATAACCAAATGAGTGAACGCTGGTTTACACATGCCACACCTACTTTATTTAATGCCGGAACCCCTAAACCCCAGATGTCGTCCTGTTTTCTTCTGGCAATGAAGGATGATAGTATTGATGGTATTTATGATACACTGAAGCAAACTGCCCGTATTTCACAAAGCGCGGGTGGAATAGGTCTGGCTATTCATAATGTAAGGGCCACAGGCAGCTATATTGGTGGTACAAATGGTACCAGTAATGGAATTGTTCCTATGTTGAAAGTGTTTAATGATACTGCCCGCTACGTTGATCAGGGTGGGGGGAAGAGAAAGGGGGCATTTGCAATTTATTTAGAGCCATGGCATGCAGATGTATTTGAGTTTCTTGACCTGAGGAAAAATCATGGTAAGGAAGAGATGAGGGCAAGGGATCTTTTTTATGCACTCTGGATGCCGGATCTGTTTATGAAAAGGGTAGAGGCTAATGGAGAATGGAGTTTATTCTGCCCGAAAGAAGCTCCAGGGCTTCATGAATGTTATGGAGATGAGTTTGAGAGCTTATATCAAAGATATGAGGCAGAGGGGAGGGCCCGGCGGACTATTAAAGCCCAGGAATTATGGTTTGCGATACTGGAAGCCCAGATTGAAACCGGTACCCCTTATCTTTTATACAAAGACGCCGCAAACAGGAAAAGTAATCAGCAAAATTTAGGTACTATTAAGTGCAGTAATCTGTGTACCGAAATTATGGAATATACTGGTCCGGATGAAG
Source organism: Pedobacter sp. (assembly GCA_041652175.1). GTDB lineage: Bacteria > Bacteroidota > Bacteroidia > Sphingobacteriales > Sphingobacteriaceae > Daejeonella. The sequence continues at coordinate 3,804 of JBAZHY010000213.1, read as the reverse complement.
TAGCGGTATGTAATCTGGCTTCTATAGCTTTGCCGCGTTTTGTAACAGATGGACAGTTTGATTTTGAGAAATTGTATGAGATTACTTATCAGGCAACAAAAAACCTGAACTGTATTATTGATAATAACTATTATCCGGTTGAAGAAGCCCGTAATTCCAATCTGAGACATCGTCCCGTTGGATTAGGAGTACAAGGCCTGGCCGATGCTTTCATTTTGATGCGTCTTCCGTTTGAGAGTGATCTTGCAAAGGTATTGAACCGGAATATCTTTGAAACCATTTATTTTGCAGCCATGTCTGCCAGTAAGGATCTGGCTAAAGTGCAGGGAGCCTACGAAAGTTTTCAGGGATCACCTTTATCAAAAGGGCTGTTTCAATTTGATCTATGGGATGTCAAGCCATCCGACAGGCATGACTGGGAAAGTCTGAGGAAAGAAGTAAAACAATACGGTGTGCGTAACTCCCTGCTTGTTGCACCAATGCCTACAGCATCGACCTCACAGGTATTGGGTAATAATGAATGTTTTGAACCTTATACCTCCAATATTTATACACGAAGAGTATTAAGCGGGGAGTTTATTATTGTAAACAAGCATCTGCTCAAAGATCTGGTGAGCCTGGGATTATGGAACAATGCAATGAAAGACCGGATCATTACTGCCAATGGTTCAGTACAACATATTGAAGAGATCCCTGCAGAAATAAGAGAATTGTACAAGACAGTTTGGGAAATCAAACAGCGTAATTTAATAGATATGGCTGCCGACCGCGGTGCATTTATCTGTCAGTCGCAATCTCTGAATCTTTTTGTAGATAGTCCGAATACCGCCAAATTAACTTCTATGCATTTTTATGCCTGGAAAAAAGGGCTAAAAACAGGTATGTACTATTTGCGTACACAAGCTGCCACAAAAGCAGTGCAATTTACTGTAGAGAAACAAGGAGGAAAAAGTATGGAGCCGCTTGTGCCGCAGATTGAAACTGTTCAAAATAATAATGATTCTGATCCTGGCAATGGATTAAGTTGCAGTATGGAAGATGGCTGTGTTAGTTGTGGCTCTTAAAAGCGATTAACTTAAATAAGTTCAGGCAATCCGGGCATGTTATACCGGATTGCTTTTTAACGAAATCAGCTTTAGCTTATAAAATTAGATCAATGAATAAACATGAGATCATATCCTGCGAGCGTTGTGGTGTTAGAATGGAGTGTAAAGCCAATGCATTCAATAAATGTCAGTGCAATACGGTTTATCTGAATCTGAATGAAGTACAATATGTGAGCGAAAACTTTGAAGGCTGCCTTTGTGCCAATTGTCTGAATGAGTTGAAGGAAGAATATAAGGCGTTTATAAATTCCTGAATTGTATGTAGAATTCGTTTAAAAATACTTTTGGAGGATTAGGGGAATTAGATTGCTTTTAGGAGCAGGTATATTTTAAGAGACTATCATTAATCACTATTAAAAGTACTTTAAATAAGGATCTTTTCATTAATCTTGATCTTGGTCAATATTTTTCCTTGTTTAAGATCATCAGTATTTCTTGATCCGGGATATTGGTTAAGGGAGCCATCTGTTTGCAAATTTGTAATGTCAAAACCGATAACCATTTAAATAATTATTAAGGAAACGATCATGTTTCTATCAACAAAAAAATGAACAGATGAAAAAGATCTTAAAAGTAAATGAAGCTACCACTGCAACAGATATTGCAGTATTGATTGCAAGAATAGGTATTGCAATTTTAATGCTAACCCATGGATTACCTAAACTGATGATGCTTCTGTCAGGTGGACCAGTCATGTTTCCACCGGTTTTTGGAATGAGTCCGGAGCTTTCTTTGGCACTCGCAGTCTTCGCTGAGGTAGTATGTTCTATTTTGCTCTTAGCAGGATTAGGAACCAGATTGGTGCTTATTCCTTTATTTGTTACGATGCTGATAGCAGCACTCCTGATTCATTCAGCAGATCCCTTTGCAGTAAAAGAGCCAGCTATACTTTATTCACTGGTATTCGGAACGCTGTTTTTTACAGGTAGTGGCAGATATTCTCTGGATTACTTACTTCAAAAAAAATAATTGCATCATAAAATGAATATATCCTGCATACACCCTGATATGTTGGATTAAGATTCAGGACAAATAATATGCTCCGATGGTACAGATCTCCGATCTGTTTCATCGGAGTTTTTTTTGTGCTGAAACAGATAATGGTATCCTGATCCGGGTTAGTTTATTCTTTCTGTACCTGATTATCAAAAAAGCAATGCTTTCTGAGCAAACAAATTAATATATTGAAATGTCATTTTGAGAGTTTGCTTAGCAATAATCAATTTTTAAAATTATGTTATAATTAATAATCAACAGTGAATTATGCTTTTCAGATCCGGTATTTAATTATTTAAGACTGGAGATGACAAACTCATTGATTAATAAACATAAATTAACATGAGCTCGAATATTATGTCAAGTTTATCTTAAATTAAGGCCAGATTACGTTGCTATTCATTTATGAACAAATTTTTTAGATTAAAAAATAATGAAAACTATTAATCTGTTATTAATGGTTTTCCTGTTTCATGTACAGATACAGGCAAAAGAACTTAATGATTCAATAACCACTGTTTCAATTAAAGCCATTGCAGGAATGCAATTTGATGTTGTGAGATTCAATGTAAAACCGGGAGAAAAGGTAAAACTGATTTTTAGCAATGCCGATGATATGAGCCACAATCTGCTGATCACTAAGCCGGGCACACGTATGGCGGTAATTAATGCTGCCCTGAAGCTGGAAGAAAAAGGACCGCAGTTGAATTATATACCCCAATCACCAGAGGTATTATGGTCAATACCGGTACTGTCTCCTGATCAAAGCCAGTCAATAGTTTTTAACGCACCATCCCGGCCGGGAGCCTATCCTTATGTATGCACTTATCCGGGTCATGGTTTTATTATGTATGGGGTAATGTATGTTACAACTGATGGGAAAATGCCGGATATAAAAAACGATCCTAATATTCCTCCATCAAGGCAGCTGGCTCAGGATAAAAATTTATCTGTTAAAAATGATACCCATGTCTCACATACCTCCCCAAAAAATGCATTACATCCCTATGAGCCCGTGGCACCTTATTTATACCGGATCTTTATGGAAGATACCGGTCCGGCAGCAATAGCCGTAAGACTGCCTAAAGATCTATCTTATTGCTGGGATGCTGGAGCCTGCCGCTTGCGTTATGCCTGGTCAGGTGGTTTTGTAGATAATACTGTGGTCTGGAAAGGCCATACTAATGCAAATGCAAAAATTATAGGCACTATTTTTTACAGGGATCAGATAGCTTATCCGCTACGCTTCTCAAATAGTCCGGGAATTCCTCAAGTAGAGTATAAAGGTTATCGTCTGATAAACAGATATCCCGAATTTCATTATATGTTTGATGGAAGGGATGTTTATGAACTTATACTTCCAAAAGAAGATGGTAACGGACTTAAGCGATCTTTTAGAATCCCGAATGCAGGCGGGCCGATATGGTTTCTGACAAATCAGGATGACGGATCAGCCGAGTATCAGGTTTCTGCCGGTACAATGGAAAATGGGATTCTGAAACTTTCAGCAGAACAGGCGCTTGAGTTCTCAGTAACCATGACCAATTATTCATTAGTATATGCAAGGAAAAGGAAATAATATGAAACCATCATGATTTTGCCAAAGCCCGCAGGGGTATAATAATTAAATCATGATCGCCCTGCCTACCGGCAGGTAGGTTCATCGCCATTAAAAAAACAATAAATAAACAGATGAAAATTC
>JBAZHY010000212.1:0-4611 GCA_041652175.1 Pedobacter sp. | reverse complement strand
ATATGGTTTGCAATCAGTCGCCCGGCGCACGTCAATATCAATGACATGATTGTGATGCCCACTGCACAGGCAAGTACTTCACATTTGCTGAGAGAGTAATACCCTATAGGTATTATGTTAGATCTGTGTTGGTGAAATTTTAAAAAAATGATATCTCCTGATCAGGATTGTGTAGTTTTGCGAAGGAAAAACCAATCATATTAATAAAACCAGGCATGTCTCTTCAACAAATTATTGATCAGGATATCAAATCAGCTATGCTGAATAAAGATAGTTCACGCTTACGTGGTCTCAGGGCTATAAAAGCAGCTTTGCTTGTTGCCAAAACAGAAAAAGGTGCTGAAACAGTGACGGAAGAAGCCGGGATCAGAGTACTTCAGCGATTGGTTAAGCAGAGAAAGGAATCAGCGGAAATCTATCAGGCACAGAACCGTCAGGATCTTTATCAGATTGAACAGGAGGAGTTGCAGGTCATTGAAGCCTATCTTCCAAAGCAAATGGACAGGTTGGAAATCAGTGCACATATCTCTGCGGTAATTGCCCGGACAGGAGCAGCAGGAATGAAAGATATGGGTAAAGTTATGGGTATTGTGAATAAAGATCTTGCAGGAAAAGCTGATGGTAAAACAATATCTGAACTCGTTAAGGAGCTTTTAACCTGATTTTCAATAAACATTTGTCCATTAAAATATCAGTACTTATTTTTCATTCGGAAATAAGTTTTTATATTGATTTAACATTCAGACTTATATCTTAGCGCAAGCACGGTATACGTACTTTAAAATTCTATGGAGTTCGAGATAAAAGAAGAAAAAGGGTTTAAATATATTGAAGAAGGCGAGGGCGAGGTGCTTTTATTGCTTCATGGCTTAATGGGAGCATTAAGTAACTGGACAGATGTAGTTGTAGAGTGTAAGAAAAATTATCGGGTAATTATCCCATTGTTACCATTATACGATCTTCCTTTATTAAATACAGGGGTTAAATCACTTGCAAAATTTGTACATAAATTTGTAAAACACAAGCAGCTTAAAAATATTACCGTACTTGGAAATTCTTTAGGAGGGCATGTTGCATTAATTTATACGCTTAGCCATCCTGAAGATGTCAAATCGCTTGTGCTTACCGGCAGTTCCGGGTTATATGAAAATGCTTTTGGCGGATCATTCCCGAGAAGGGAAAGCTATGACTTTATTAAAGAAAAAGTAGAGTTTACATTTTATGATCCGGCAACGGCTACTAAAGAGCTTGTTGATGAGGTATACCAGATTGTTAATGATCGTATAAAGGTGATTAAGATTCTGGCAATGGCGAAATCAGCTATCAGACATAATATGGCAAAAGACATACACATGATTAATGTTCCGGTGTGTCTTATCTGGGGAAAGGATGATAGAATTACCCCTCCGGAAGTAGCTGTTGAATTTAATCAGTTATTGCCGGATTCAGAATTAAACTGGATAGACAAATGCGGACATGCACCAATGATGGAACGACCCGCAGAGTTTAACGTATATTTAAGAAAGTTTTTAGAGCGTATTTATTAGACAGGATCTTATGTTTGCATATGAACTCATATCCGATGCCATACCTCCGTTAAGGACTTCTGATACAGTTCAGAAGGTAATGGACAGGATGACTGAGTTTCGTGTAAATCATCTCCCCATTGTAAACGATCAGCAATTTCTCGGACTTATTTCTGATTCGGATATAGTCGAGGTTGTGGATCATGCTTTCCCGATCGGGGGGCTGAGCTTATCGCTTTATAATCCATTCGTATTTGAGGATCAACATATTTATGATGTCTTTCGGCTTTTCTATGAACAAAAATTAAGTATAGTACCCGTTCTGGATAATAAAAAGAATTATAAAGGCTTGATTTCTATTAATTCAGTAATGGAATTTATGGCTACGATTACTGCTGTTAAAGATCCGGGAGGAATTATAGTACTGGAAGTGGATAATCGCAATAATTCCCTTGCTCATATAGCACAGATTGTTGAGTCTGATAATGCTCAGGTACTGAGTTCTTATGTCAGGGCGTTCCCTGACTCTACCAAGCTTGAAATAACGATCAAACTTAACCGAACCGATATTTCTTCAATAATGGCTTCATTTTTAAGATACGATTATCATATTAAAGCTACATTCAATGATTCCAGATCAGATAATGGTACAACCGACAGGTATAATCAACTGATGAACTATCTTGATATCTAAATAATAAATATGAAGATTGCAATTTACGGCAGGCAATTCAATAATTCTGTATTACCTCATGTACAACAGGTTTTTGATAGTTTAGCAGCCTATAATATTGAAGCTTTTGTCTATGATAAGTACAATCATTTTATCTCAGGCAAAATATTCTTTCCTAAGAAATTTCAGGTATTCAGGAATTATCAGGATCTGATTTCTGCTAAAGTAGACGTAATGATCAGTTTGGGAGGTGATGGTACACTTCTGGACACGGTTACGCTTATACGCGATTCTAATATTCCGGTTATCGGTATCAATTTTGGAAGACTTGGCTTTTTGGCAAGTATTAATAAAAATGATATTCAATCTGCAATAAATAATCTGGTAAACAGGGATTTTACTCTTGATAAGCGTGTTCAGCTAAGTATCGAATCTGATCTTAAGCTTTTTGGTGACGAAAATTTCGCATTGAATGATGTAACCATACATAAACGTGATACCTCAGCAATGATGATTGTTCATGCCTATCTGAATGGTGAATTTCTCAATTCATACTGGGCAGATGGAATAATTGTGGCAACCCCAACCGGTTCTACGGCTTATTCATTAAGCTGTGGAGGGCCGATTATATTCCCCGGTTCAGGAAATATGGTTGTGACCCCTATTTCCCCGCATAATCTTAATGTAAGGCCGATTGTAATTTCTGATACTAATATTCTCTCTTTTGAAATAGAGGGCCGGAGCTCAAAATATTTACTGACCTGTGATTCCAGAACCGAGGTAATTGATACCTCGATAAAAGTGAGTGTAAAGAAAGCAGGGTTTGGAATCAATCTGATCCGCCTCAATAATGAAAGTTATTTATCTACGTTAAGAAATAAATTACTTTGGGGTATTGATACCAGGAATTATTAGGAACAGTCTTTAATTGCATGCGTGGAACTCTGCTGATCATTGTTTTATTTATCGGAACCAAAGTTGTTTCAGCACAAACATGGGAAGCCGGTGGTTTTCTTGGCAGTTCAGGATATATGGGTGATATTAATCCTGTAAGACCAGATCGGTTTACCGATCCTGCTTTTGGTGCGCAGATTAAAAGGAATTTTAATGCTTACTGGTCTGCAAAGCTTAATTTTATGCAGGGTAAAGTGCGCGGTGATGATGCGAAATCCAATAATTCCTATCAGATAGAGAGAAATCTTAATTTTTATTCTTCCGTTTCAGAATTATCCCTTCAGGTCGAGTTCAATCTGTTTAAATATATGCCCGGCGAAATTATGGGTTATGGCGGACGAAGACTGAGCCCCTATATTTTTACAGGCTTTGCATCCTTCTCCTTTAATCCTAAGACAAATTATAACGGTTCTGAAGTTGAGTTGATTCCTGTACAAACTGAAGCAATTCAATATAAAGGCAATGCGTTCAGTATACCTTATGGGGCAGGTTTAAAATATAATATCAAAGGAAATTTCAGTCTGATAGCTGAGATAGGATACAGAACCGCATTTACTGATTATCTTGATGATATCAGCGGAAGATACCCTGATTTCATTGCAATTCAACCTGAAAGCCACTATACCGTGCCCTTGTCTGATCGCTCAATTGCCCCTAAAATAGGTGCCCCCGGTGTTCAGCGCGGGGATTTCAGGCCAAGAGATACTTATATGTTTACAGGGATCAGCCTGACTTATACTTTTGTTCCGATTAAATGCCCTACATTTTAGATGTCAGAACCGGAATAAATAATTGAATATTGACATTTAACATTTTAACCACATAGCCTGAATATATTATGCTTTAAAGGGAACATAGATTGTAGCTTCACATAGATTGAAGCAAAGCTTCAAGGCTATGCGTGTCTATAAAGAAGCTTAACAGCTATGAAATGCGATGTGCCCCTACCTGCGGTAGGCAGGCCTGCCTACCGCAGGTAGGGATGTGGTTTTTAAATATTATGTCGGGTTCATGTTAATCAATTAATTAATAGATATTTTCCGTTTTTGACAGGCTAAATCTGTTTCATTTCTTGTAGTAGAATAATGCAATTAAGTCATAACTTTGCATCTCGAAATTTTGGGACAGTTTTTGAGTGTTTGTCTGATGAAAAAGAAGCGGCGCTCTGAGATCAGTTGCTGATCCTGTTCTGAGTTTTAATTTATAAACATGAGTTTACTCGAAAAGATAGATAAAGAAAGGCTGCCTCAACATATTGCTGTAATTATGGACGGTAATGGGCGTTGGGCAAAAGAAAAAGGTAAACTGCGTGTTTTTGGTCATCAGAATGGGGTTTTGGCAGTAAGGGATACCGTTGAAGGTGCAGTTGAACTTGGTATTAAGTATCTGACCCTTTATGCATTTTCAACTGAAAACTGGAATCGTCCAAAGCTGGAGGTAATGGCTCTGATGGAATTG
>JBAZHY010000211.1:0-4638 GCA_041652175.1 Pedobacter sp. | reverse complement strand
TTACTGGGAAGAAGGGAATGATAAGCGGATTCTATTTACGGGAGGCGACAAATTATTCGCACTAAATGCGGTAACAGGAGCTCCTGTCAAATCCTTTGGAGAAGATGGCTGGGTGAGTATGAATATAGGCATGCGTGGTGCCCCTGATAAAATCTCAGTTATTCCAACCTCACCGGGAATTGTGTTTCAAGACCTTTTGATCATAGGAAATGAAGTTTCAGAGCTTTACGGAGCTGAACCCGGTTATATCCGTGCCTACAATATTAAAAGTGGTAAGCTGGAGTGGACCTTCCACACTGTCCCAAAGCCTGGAGAATTCGGATATGAAACCTGGCCAAAAGATGCCTGGAAATACGTGGGTGGTGCTAACAACTGGGGCGGTATGAGTCTGGATGAGAAACGCGGTATGGTATTTTTCGCAACAGGCTCACCTACCTATGATTATTATGGAAAAGATCGCATCGGCGAAAACTTATTCGGCAATTCGGTGGTCGCTCTGGATGCGAGGACCGGAAAGTACAAATGGCATTTTCAGACTGTACATCATGATCTTTGGGACTATGATCTTCCGGCTCCTCCAAACCTGATCACTGTGGTTCATAAAGGCCAAAAAATTGATGCTGTGGCCCAGACTTCCAAACTGGGTTATATCTATACTTTTAATCGTGATACAGGAGAACCGCTCTTTCCGATTGAAGAGCGCCCGGTTCCTGCTTCTGATATCCCCGGAGAACAGGCCTGGCCTACGCAGCCCATCCCAACCAAGCCCGCTCCATATTCAAGACAAATGGTTACAAAGGATGATATCATGTATTACTCCAAAGGCTCCTATGATAGCTTATTGATGAGATTCAATGCATTCAGGTATGAAGGGCCCTTCACACCACCTTCAGTTCAGGGAACCTTCATGCTTCCGGGCAGCCGTGGAGGATCAAGCTGGGGAGGCGGAACTGTAGATCCGGGCAAAGGAATTATTTATGTAAAATCAAATGATTCTCCGGAGATAGCAACGATGAAAAAAGTTGTGGAGAATGAAGCATCAAACCTCTCTGTTTACAATCAGGGGAAAGCACTTTACAGTACATTCTGTATCAGTTGTCATATGGCTGATAAAAATGGAGATGAGCAGGGTAATCCTTCGCTTTTAGCTATAGAAACCAGACTTAGTCGTGAGGATGCGCTGAATAAAATTAAGCGCGGTGGCGGCAAAATGCCTTCATTTGCCAGCGTTATTGCCGGTAAAGAAGAAGCTATAATTTCCTATCTTTTCGATAAAGAGTCAAGCGCTGCACGCCCTTCCAGAGAACAAAGTTTCCTGAAAGAAATTCAGGATAATGAATCTGCAAATAAAACCGGATTAAATACTCCAAAAGAAGATAAATATCTGAATCTTACTGCTTACGGACAATTTCTGGATAATCAGCGGAGACCGGGGATTAAACCACCCTGGGGTCAGCTGCATGCAATTAATCTGAATACCGGAGAATACGAATGGTCTATCACTTTGGGGAATCAGTCTGAGGGACAATTGCCGGGAGCTCCAGAAACGGGTGCAAGTGGCTCGGCAGGTCCATTAGTTACCAAAGGGGGGCTGGTATTTATTGGAAGTACCCGCGACCGAAAGTTTCGTGCATTTGATCAGAAGACAGGAAAAAAACTATGGGAAACAACCCTTCCGGGAATTGCAAATGCAAACCCATCTACTTACTGGAGCAAAGGAAAACAATACATTACTGTTTCAGTGAGTGGTGATACGGCTAATCCCGCGGGATATGTTATGAGTTTTGCCTTACCAACCAAATAATATTAAAGAATTAAAACGATACCAATACAAGTTATAAACTGATATTCATTGAATTATAACAAATTGGGCAAAAAATCAAAATAAATGATGAATCAATACTTATTATCAGGCAGGATATTTTTATTTGTATTTCTGCTTCTGAGTTCAATATCGAATGCACAGAACACCCGTACTCCTAAAACACTGGTTCCTCCCAAAGCGCTGAGGTCTGATATTAAGGTAGAGCATGTCATGTCTGTAGCACCCAAAAGTGTCAGGATATTATATGATGAATCGACCGGAAACGTATTTTTCACTTGTTACGACGGAGAAGTATATCAGGTAAAAAATATTCAGGATCAAAACCCTGTCGCAGAAAAAATCCTGTCGGTTGAAGATCATGGTATTCCACGTTTGCAAGGTGCTGCAATATATAAAAACACACTTTTCCTGACGGGTAATACCAAGGTAAATAACGGGCTGGGGAATAAGGGAAGAATGGTTCGCTATGACTTTAAGCCCAATGAAAAACCCAGAATGTCTGTGGTATTCAATACAGTTGAATATGGCACTAACCGCACAGTATTTGATCATGGATGGAATGCACTTGAGATCAGTCCGGATGGAAAATATATCTATGTGAACAGTGGTGCGCGTACCGACCATGGAGAAGTACAGGATAATAACGGAGCATGGCCCAATGCCAGAAACGGAGCCTTAACTTCACGGATTTTCCGTTTCCCGTTTAACTCCAAAGACCTTCTTTTGCCTGATGATGAAGCAAAGTTAAAAGCCGAGGGCTATATCTATGCTGAAGGCATCCGTAACGCCTACGATCTCGCATTTGATGCTACCGGGAATCTATTTGCAGTATCTAATTCATCTGATTATGATCATAATGAGGATATGTTCTGGGTTAGGAAGGGACATCATTATGGATTTCCCTGGATAATAGGCGGGATTGAAAACCCTCAGCAATATCCCGACTGGAAGCCGGATCCGGATACTGATCCATTCATTCCAAGAAGTGCCCATGCATGGGCGGTAAGATACTTCAGGAATGATCCTGATTTTCCGAAAATCCCTGACGGAGTTAAATTTTCTCCTGGCATACAAAATTTAGGCCCTGATGCTAACGAGTATAGAGGTCATTCAGGGAAAATACTCGATGGCGACCTCACCGGCGTAACTGTAAGTACCTTTACTCCGCATAGCTCTCCGCTTGCTTTATTTTTTGACAGAAAAGGAATTTTATCAAAAGATTTCAGGGGTGATGGATTTACAATCAGGTATACTTTGGGAAGCCGTTCTGCCTTGATGAAGCCTTTTACTGATCAGGGTGCCGATCTGCTCCATCTGGATCTGACCTATGATAAAACCAGCGATAATTATTTTGTAAAAACAAACAGAATAGTAGAAGGATTTAATGCAGCAACCGATGCCGTAATGATAAAAAACCAGGTTTTCGTTATCGAATATGGTGTAACAGGTGGTAACATCTGGAAAATTAGTATGCCAAAATAATCCTTTATTATATAAAATTATATCCAATATTTTGCCCTAAAGCAAATACCCTGAAAAATGAAAAAAACATTCCTGTTCTTATTTTTAATCCTTACCACTTTCTTAAGCCGGGCACAGAATTACACTATTCTGATTAAAGGAGGCCATGTAATTGACCCTAAAAATAATATCAATGAACCGATGGATATTGCAGTTAGTGAAAACAGAATAGTGAAGGTTGCAAAGAACATAGATCCCAAAACAGCAAAACAGATAGTCAATGCATCCGGATTATATGTTACACCCGGATTAATCGATATTCATTCTCATAATTTTCACGGTATGAGGCCCGGTGACCCTGTGGCTGACGGTTTTACATTTCGTAGTGGAATAACGACAACAGTTGATGCCGGAAGTTCGGGCTGGAAGTCATTTGAGACTTTCAAAGAAGAGGTTATCGACAAATCAGAAACGCGCGTACTCGCCTGGCTCAACATAGTGGGCGAAGGCTACAGAGGAGGTGCATATGAGCAAAATCTCGGCGATATGGATTCAAAACTAACTTCCATTGTGGCACGCAGATATAAGGACCATATTGTAGGAATTAAGACTTCACACTATAACGGGCCTGAATGGACTCCGGTTGACCGTGCTGTTGAAGCTGGTAAACTAGCCGGCGATATCCCGGTCATGGTGGATTTTGGAGGCACTAACCCCGCACACCCTCTGGAAGAACTCTTTTTTAAACATCTCCGTCCGGGAGATATTTTTACTCATTGTTTTGCAGAACTGGGTGCATCGAGAGAGTCTATCGTTGATCCAAAAACAAAGAAGGTAAGACCTTTTGTTTTTGAAGCTCAAAAAAGAGGGATTGTATTTGATGTAGGTTTTGGCGGTATAAGCTTTGCTTACTCTCAGGCTATTCCTGCTCTGCAACAGGGGTTTTTCCCAAACTCTATCAGCACAGATATGAACAAGGGAGCTATTAACGGAGCTATGAAAGACTTATTAACAGTAATGTCGAGATTTATTGCGATGGGAATGGATTTACCGGAAGTAATAAAGGCCACTACTATAAATCCTGCAAAAGAGATTAAAAGAGAGGACCTCGGAACACTTTCCCCGGGTTCCGTTGCTGACATCTCTGTCTTCAATGTAAGAGAAGGTAAATTCGGTTTTTTTGATTATACCGGATATAAAATAAATGCAAGCAAAAAGCTTGAATGCGAGTTGACTATCAGAGCGGGTAAAATTGTTTATAACCTGAATGGAATTTCAGATCCTGTGATACTTAACGGAGGTCGGCAGAGTCATTAAATTAACTTCCAAGTTCTGAGCTTAAAAATTCATTC
>JBAZHY010000210.1:0-4652 GCA_041652175.1 Pedobacter sp. | reverse complement strand
CTAACAGTTTCAGAACAGCAGCTTTTTTAATTGTGCTATCTTCCGATTTGTCAAGTATGGTTATTAAATAGATTGATGTCCCTTCATCTGATTCATCGACCACATAAGTGACGACCCGAAAGCCCCCGCTTTTACCTTTTCCTTTGCTTTCATCGCTAATTCGAACCTTATAGATGTTTTTGCCATAAGGATCTCCTAAACGTGGATTTTTAAGAAGATTCTTTTCTAAATCCAATAATGTATCTGAAAGTGTTACGAATTTCTTTTTAAGGCGCTTGGCCTTTTTAATAAAGACGGGTGTTGGTATTACTTCGTTAGTCACGAAGGGCATCTTTAAGGGAAATCTTAGGGAGTTTGCCTTCCCGGATTTTTTTTACTTCCTGAAAGCTTTTTTCAACTTCTTCAATCGGGAGCAACCCGGCTTCATCCTGAACAACCGTAACTTCTCCTCCAATACGCAAAATATACTTTTTAATGCGTTCTTCAGCTGAATTAGGGACTTTAACGGTTAATGTGGTCATAATTTATTCTGTATTTACAGTATATATAACTGAATTATACATTAATATTATACAAATATACGGAAATCATATATATCCCGAATCGCTATAAAACAAAAAACCCCCATAACTCTTCGTTTGGGGGCTTGTTTGCGGACCGGACGGGACTCGAACCCGCGACCTCCGCCGTGACAGGGCGGCATTCTAACCAGCTGAACTACCGGTCCGTTTATCTTTATTATATCTGCTTTTCAGGGCAACTTCCCGATTTCTCAGGAAAGATACAATTTTTTTACTCGTGCTTCGCACGTATTATGTGATCCCGCTGGGATTCGAACCCAGGACCACTACATTAAAAGTGTAATGCTCTACCAGCTGAGCTACGGAATCATCCTTTCTCAATCAACAGTTAACCGTTTTTCTTAAAAGTGAGGCAAATATACGGCAATAACATATACAGTGCAAATAATAAAATTCTTAATTTTTAATATTAGTGTAAGTTGCTTATTTCCAATAAAAAACATTCAAATCTTATTGAAATTAAGACCCGATTACACCGGAATTATCAGGCAAATGAGCCTTCTTTCATCTTCTCAGCATTCTCTGCAAGCTGTAACTGATCAATAATTTCCTGAATATCACCATTCATGACATTCGGAAGGTTATAAATTGTCAGTCCGATACGATGTTCAGTTACCCTGCCCTGAGGATAGTTATAAGTCCGGATTTTTGCAGAACGGTCGCCGGTAGCAACCATAGTCTTACGCTTTTTAGAAGTTTCCTCAAGCATTTTAGTATGCTCCATTTCATAAATCCTGCTACGCAATACGGCAAAAGCCTTATCAAAATTCTTTAACTGCGACTTCTGATCCTGGCATTGTGCAACAATTCCGGTAGGAATATGTGTCAAACGAACCGCTGAATAAGTAGTATTTACCGACTGTCCTCCCGGCCCTGATGAACAAAAGAGATCCTTCCTGACATCGTTCATATTTACCTGCACATCAAACTCATCTGCCTCCGGCAAAACTACCACAGAAGCGGCTGAAGTATGCACCCGCCCGGCAGTCTCGGTATCAGGAACACGCTGTACGCGATGAACGCCTGATTCATATTTCAACTGCCCGTAAGCATCTTCACCATTGACATTAAAAATAACCTCTTTATATCCTCCTGCAGTACCTTCGGTTACGTCCACAACTTCCATCTTCCAGCCTTTACGCTCACAGAAACGGGTGTACATCCGATACAAATCCCCGGCAAAAAGTGCTGCCTCGTCACCACCTGTACCTCCGCGAATCTCCACAATAGCATTTTTGCTATCATCAGGATCCTGAGGAATCAGCATGACCCTGATTTTTTCTTCAAGCTGCTCCTGACGTGGCAGTAATTCATCCAGATCCATCTTTGCCATTTCACGTAGCTCATCATCCTTCTCATTAGCAAGAATTTCCTTATTAGCTTCGATATTGCTGATTACATTACTGTAGATCTTGTATTCATCTACAATCTTTGTAAGATCTTTATATTCTTTATTCAGCTGGGCAAAACGCTTCATATCACTCATCGTAGCCGGATTACTCAGTTCCCGCTCAACTTCCTGCCAGCGTTCTTTTATTAGTTCTAATTTATCTAACATAATTTTCTTTCAAAATCCCGGTTAAAGCTTCTAAAAAAGAATCTTAAAATCAGGGATGCAAAAATACTGCTTTTTTGGATAATAATGCTTGAATGCTCTAATGACTAAGAGAATAACATCAGCCGATTATTGATAGTCCGGATTTTCAAAATACTTCAGATCCAAATTCTTACCATCAAATACAGCATAGGAATTGAAATTAATCCATTCCCCAAGATTAATATAACGACTGCCCCCCAGCTGAATATCCAATGGAAGATGCCGGTGCCCGAATATCAAATAATCGTAGTATTCCCTTTGAAGCACCTCTTTAGAATAACTGGCCAGCCATTCGTCTGAAATATCTTTAAACTCTTCTTTTTTATTATTCTGAAGTCTGCTGCTCATTGACCATTTTGTAGCAATACCAATACCCAGATTGGGATGAATACGTGCAAAAAGCCATTGACAAAAGTTGCTGCGAAATATCTTTTTCAGCAATTTGTATTTTGAATCCCCGGGACCCAGTCCGTCGCCATGATGGAGATAAAATTTCTTCCCGTCCCTCTCCAGAATCAGTTCGTCAGAAATAATTTCAATGCCAAGTTCCTTCCGGAAATAATCAAACATCCACATATCATGATTACCCTTAAAAAGTGTAATCTTAATTCCTGAATCCACCAGTTCGGCAAGCTTTCCCTGAAAACGGATAAACCCTTTGGGAATAACGGTTTTATATTCAAACCAGAAATCAAAAACATCCCCCAAAAAATAGATCTCTGAAGCTTCTGATTTAATCTGATCCAGCCATCTTACCACACGATCTTCGCGCTCCCGGCTCGATTGATAATCGGGAACTCCAAAGTGAAAATCGGAAGCAAAAAATATTTTATTTGCTGACATGGTCTCAAAAGTACATAAATTTTACTTTCAGACTGATTGTGATCCTGTTCTTCATGCAAAAAACAATTGACTTGTATCTGATATAAAATCAGGCTCATTCCTTTATTTTTGCACCCGAACTAACCAATGATTATGAATCAGATCCAAAAACTTATCATTGCGGCAGGTCTGCTTGTTTATCCGCTTTACGGCATCTCACAGCATACCAGTCCAGGCACAAATCCAATGAAATACCCAAAAACCAATAAAATCGAAGTATCCGACTCCTATTTTGGAACTACAGTAGCTGATCCTTATCGCTGGCTGGAAGACGATCGCTCTACCGAAACAAAGGCATGGGTAGAAGCTGAAAATAGAGTTACTCAAAACTTTTTATCGGGAATACCCTTCAGAACAGCAATAAAAACCCGGTTGGAGAGATTATGGAATTACGAGAAATACACCGCACCTTTTAAAAGGGGAAGTTATACTTATTTCTATAAAAATGATGGTCTGCAGAACCAGTATATATTATACAGACAAAAAGCAAAAGGCAAAGTTGAAGTATTTCTTGATCCAAATAGTTTCTCTAAAGATGGTACTACCTCTCTGGCAGATATTGAATTTACCAAAGACGGAAGCATGGCTGCTTATCAGATATCTGAAGGCGGCTCTGATTGGAGAAAAGTGATTGTCATTAAGACTTCTGATCTTTCCATTGTCGGAGATACTCTGATTGATGTTAAATTTTCAGGCTTATCATGGAAGGGTAATGAGGGCTTCTACTACAGCAGTTATGATAAACCGACTGAAGGTAGTCAGCTTTCGGGACTGACTCAGCATCATAAATTATACTTCCATAAAATAGGAACATCGCAGAAAGAGGATAAATTGATTTTTGGCGGCGAGGAAACTCCAAGAAGGTATATAGGTGCAAATTTAACGGAAGACCAGCGATTTCTGGTAATCACTGCGGCAGAATCAACCACAGGAAACGAGCTTTATATTCAGGATCTTTCCAAAGCGGAAAGTCCGATTATAAAAGTGGTAAACAATTTCAGGGCTGATCATGCTGTAATTGCCAGCGAAGGCAGTAAACTTTACATCCATACTAATCTGAATGCCCCAAATTATAGGATAGTTACAGCTGATGCATCAAACCCTGCTCCCGAATACTGGAAAGTTCTCATCCCCGAAACGGAAAATGTACTTACTGCGGACACCGGAGGAGGCAGGATTTTTGCAAATTATCTGAAAGATGCCACCTCTATGGTGATGCAATATGATATGGCAGGAAATCTTGAACGCACTGTTACTCTGCCCGGAATAGGTACAGTAAGCGGATTTAATGCCAAAAAGACCGAAAAGCAATTATACTATACCTTTACATCGTATATCTATCCTCCAACAATTTTCAGATATATCATTTCAAGCGGGCAGTCTGTTGAGTATAAAAAGGCAGGTGTTGAATTCGATCCATCCAGATTCGAATCAAAGCAGGTCTTTTATACCTCTAAAGACGGGACTAAAATACCGATGATCATCACTCATAAAAAAGGTATAGAACTGAATGGCAAAAATCCAACACTTCTTTATGGATATGGCGGATTCAGCGTTAGTCTGACTCCTGCTTTCAGCACCTCAAATATAAT